>JAFSPK010000051.1:0-6137 GCA_017443005.1 Acidaminococcaceae bacterium | reverse complement strand
TCCTTCAGCAGTTCAACTACTTTCGGGAACAGGGTGTTGTGAGCGCCGGACAGCAGGCTCAGAGCTACTACGTTAACGTCGTCCTGCAGAGCAGCTTCAGCGATCTGCTCGGGGGTCAGACGGATACCAGTGTAAATAACTTCAAAACCAGCGTCGCGCAGAGCACGAGCTACAACTTTTGCACCACGGTCATGTCCATCCAGACCCGGTTTTGCAACTAATACTTTAATGTTAGCCATTATATTATTACCTCCGTTAATTTTTGCTTTAATTTCAAATTATAATGCGGTATGAGCTTTGAATTCGCCGAATACTTCACGCATTACGCCGCAGATTTCGCCTTCGGTTGCATAAGCTTCAACAGCTTCCAGAATCAGCGGAACCAGATTTACATGTTCATCAGCGCAAGCAGCTTTCAGAGCAGCCAGTTTAGCAGCTACAGCAGCGTTGTCGCGGGTAGCTTTTACTTTGGCAATCTTGTCAGCCTGCAGTTTGCCTACAGAGCCGTCTACGCGCAGCAGGTTTTTCGGAGGTTCTTCTTCCTGGGTGAATTTGTTAACGCCAACGATGATGCGACGGCCAGCTTCGATATCCATCTGCCATTTGTAAGCGGAATCCTGGATTTCTTTCTGGATGTAGCCCTTAGCGATAGCTTCGGGAGCGCCACCGAGTTCGTCAATCTTTTCAATGTATTCCCAAGCTTCTTTTTCGATCTTGTTGGTCAGAGCTTCTACATAGTAGGAACCGCCCAACGGGTCGATGGTGTCAGCCAGGCCGGATTCGTACGCAACGATCTGCTGAGTACGCAGAGCGATGGTAACGGATTCAGTGGTCGGCAGAGCCAGAGCTTCGTCCTTGGAGTTGGTGTGCAGGGACTGGGTGCCACCCATAACAGCTGCTGCAGTCTGTAAAGCAACACGAACGATGTTGTTGTTGGGCTGCTGAGCGGTCAGCATGGAACCAGCGGTCTGAGTGTGTACACGCAGCATCATGGATTTAGCTTTCTTAGCGCCAAAGCGTTCTTTCATAACTTTAGCCCATACGCGGCGGGAAGCACGGAATTTAGCAACTTCTTCCAATACGTTGTTGTGAGCATTCCAGAAGAAGGACAGACGGCCTGCAAAAGCGTCAACGTCCATACCAGCTTTGATAGCAGCTTCTACGTAAGCGATGCCGTCAGCGATGGTGAATGCGATTTCCTGGGAAGCGGTGGAACCAGCTTCACGGATGTGGTAACCGGAAATGGAGATGGTGTTCCATTTCGGAACGTATTTGGAGCAATATTCAAAAATGTTGGTGATCAGACGCATGGACGGTTTCGGCGGGAAAATGTAGGTGCCGCGGGCAGCGTATTCTTTCAGAATATCGTTCTGAATGGTGCCGCGCAGCGCGTCGGAAGGAACGCCCTGTTTCTTAGCAACGGCGATGTACATGCAGAGCAGTACGGAAGCCGGAGCGTTGATGGTCATGGAGGTGGAAACTTTGTCCAGAGCGATCTGGTCAAACAGGATTTCCATATCAGCCAGGGAGTCGATAGCTACGCCTACTTTACCAACTTCGCCTTCAGCCATCGGATCGGTGGAGTCATAACCGATCTGGGTCGGCAGGTCGAATGCGCAGGACAGACCGCTGCCACCGTTAGCTAACAGGTAGCGATACCGTTTGTTGGATTCTTCAGCAGTGGAGAAACCAGCATACATACGCATGGTCCAGAATTTGCCGCGATACATGGTCGGCTGTACGCCACGGGTGAAGGGATATTCGCCGGGATAGCCGAGGTCTTTTTCATAATCAAAGCCTTCGATATCCAGAGGGGTGTACAGACGGTTCGGTTCCAGGTGTGCACGTTCGGGGAATTTAGCGCTGGCAGCATCAGCTTTCGCCATGTACGCATCAAATCCCGCTTTCAGAGTTTCATTTGCCATTCTCAAATCCTCCTTAAAAATATAAATATAAATTTGGTTTCGCAACGCGGATTGGACAGTTCCGCATCACGGTGAGAGTGTTCCGTCAGAGACGGCTTTGTATGGCAAGATCCTTTGGGATCCAGTCAACAATCATCAAAATCATAATTGGACGATTATGATTTAGGGGGTGAGGCTGAGACCTCAGCCTCACCCGACTAATACATTGTAAACTATTTTACACAATAATTCAAGCTTTTGCAAAAATTATTTTTATTCAGCCGGTTTTTCCATGGAGCCGGTTTCTTCGAACCATTTGTAAACGTCGAATGCTTCGGACAGGATATGCGGAGTCTGGCTGTTGCCGCACTTCTCGCATGCTCTCTTGAAGTAATCGTACAGGTACGGCTGATACTTCGGATTAGCAATCTGATCGATGATGATCGGAGCTTTTTCTTTCGGGGTCAGGCCGCGCAGGTCAGCAACGCCGCGTTCGGAAACGATAACGTCAACGTCCAGGGTTGCATGGTCAATGTGGCTGCAGAACGGAACTACGGAACTGATCTTGCCGCCCTTTGCCAGGGAGTTGGTGAAGAATACGGTCAGGTAGCCGTTACGTGCGAAGTCGCCGGAACCGCCAACACCGTTCATCAACTTGGTGCCGCAAACATGGGTGGAGTTAACGTTGCCATAGATATCAACTTCGATAGCGGTGTTCATAGCGATAACGCCGATACGACGGGCAACTTCCGGGCTGTTGGAGATTTCCTGCGGACGGAGCAGCAGGTATTTCTTGTAATGTTCTACATTTTCATAGAATTTCTTCTGGCATTCCGGAGACGGAGTCAGCGCGGTACCGGAAGCAACGCGCAGTTTGCCTGCGTCGATCAGGTCGAACATGCCGTCCTGAATAACTTCGGTATAAACGGTCAGATCTTTGAAGTCGGAGTTTACCAGACCGTTGATAACAGCATTGGCTACGGAGCCAACACCGGACTGTAACGGCAGCAGGTTCTGCGGCAGACGGCCTTCCTTAACTTCGTTCTTCAGGAAGTTAACCAGGTTCTGGCCCATATGTTTTGCGTCTTCGTCGATTTCGCCCAGCGGACGAACTTTATCGGTGATGTCGCAGGGAACTACAGCAACGATCTTATCCAGATCGCAGGGGATATACGGAGTACCGATGCGGTCTTCCGGTCTTTCAATAGGAATCGGTTTACGGTTCGGAGGATCCAGCGGAACATAGGAGTCATGCATGCCTTCCAGGCCTACCGGCTGGGTGGTGTTAACTTCTACGATTACTTTCGGAGCAGTAGCTACATAGGAGGAGCTGTTGCCCATGGAAGTGGTCGGGATCAGGCCAACTTTGCCGTCGCCCAGGTCGTTGATCTTGCAGACTTCAACGATAGCGAAATCAATTTTCTTGCGGTCAGCCATGAAGCCGTAACGGGCCATCTGTGCGAAATGGGACAGATGAATGTCGGCATAACGAACTTTGCCGGCGTTGATAGCTTTACGCAGGGTTGCATTGGTCTGATAAGGCAAGCGGCGGTCCATGCAGCCAGCTTCAACCATGGCAGCATCAATTTCCGGACCTACGGACGCGCCGGTCCAAACATTAACTTTGAAAGGAGTCTTTTTTGCTTTTTCAGCCAGAGCCAGAGGCACAGCCTTCGGATAGCCGGACGGAGTAAAGCCGCTGACGCCGAGGCAGTCGCCGTCTTTAATCATTTCAGCAGCTTCTTCAGCAGTTTTAAATTTGCTAACTACTGATGCACAAACACGATCTTTGATGTCTTCAAAACCTACCATAATAATTACCTTCCTCCTTAAAATATTATGAGAAATTTTCCGCGGCTCGCCGCGAGTAAAACAAGCTTGGTTCCGCAAATCCCGTATCTAAATTTACGGAAACAAGGTTTGCTTTGAATCCGAAATTATTATAACACAAAAAACACAAAAAAGCGAATGGAATTACACAAAATTTGGAATAACATAAAACTTTTCGGAAAAACACTATGGTTTCTGCTTTTTTACAGGTTAAAAAAACTATTTATTTCAAAACGAACTCAGATTTCGAAATAATTTTACCAATTATCAGCGCATTGTGCAAGATAAGTTACACAAATTGCATTTTTTGGGTGGGAAACATTTTCTTATGCTTCGTTATTCGGAGGCAAACCTATTAATGTTCCAAATCAGGACCAAAAGTGTATTCAAAACCCAGAAAAGGACGCCCATGCGCACATTGAAAAGGACATGGTCTCCAAGTCCTCCGACGATGATGCCCAAGCTCATCAGCAGGTAGCCTGCAGCAAAAGCCTGCACCCACAAAAACCTTGCTTTCCGAACCAGTTTTACAGCCAGATAAAGCATATACACCCACGCGCACAAAAACAGGACCAGACCCGGCAGCCCCAGTTCCGCAGCGACATTCAGAAACAGGTTGTGGCAGTGATACATAATTACGTCCGGATTTTTAAAATAGAAATCGTATTCCGGAAAAACATAACGGTAATTGTACCAGCCGATCCCCAGCGGATGCTCCTCCACAACCGCCTGGGCAATTTCCAGATAAGCCAGTCTCATAGCGGCCGAAGAGTCTTCCGTAACATGCCGGAGGGTATTGAGGCGCTGCCAGACGGCCGGACCTGCCAGCGCGGCACCTGCTAGTGCAACACCGCAAAGATACAGGATACCCCTCCGGTAAAAGAAAAGGACAAAGGCCAGTACTTCTGCGGCCATGGCAGCCCAGAACCCCCGGGAGAATGTAAACACTTCGCAAAGGATAACCAGCAGCAGGATACCAAACAGCCCCCAGCGTTTCCGCGAATTTTTCTCCACGCTGATGTAACCCATCACATAGGCTGCCACGATGCATAAGTAGCCGGCAAATATATTGGGGTTCTCCCAGCTCGAAAAGACACGGTTCCGCAACAGCGGGTTCGCTTCTTTGTCAACCCATAAGGCATCGGTGGCACCGCCAAAATAGTGCTGCCCGATACCAATCAGGACAGACACAACGGCTACCCAGCCCAGAACCCGCAGCATGCGCAACGGAAAAGGCTGGCGCATAAAAACTTTCCAAAACGGCAGGCCGTCCTCGTAAGGGGCCGGCCTGGAAAAAGGACTTTTCCCCGCAAAACAGTACCCGAAACGTGTGACCAGCCAGACGACGGACACGTACTGCCCCACGACATAAAAGAAATTAAACGTACAATCAAAGGGATGGGTAACCAACGGATTATGCAGTGAAACATAACCTGTGGCCAGTAGCAGGAGCAGACACCATTTTAAATAGCGCGGCCAGACGCGCAGTTGTGAAATACCCCGTTCCTTCCATGCAATCTGCAGTCCCATCAGCAGCGACAGCAAGATCGCAATGCTGAGCAGGGTCTGGTCAAGGGCGATACACCCCGCGATCAGCAAAAGAAACTTCTGCATCTTACGGTATTCTTTTGCCGTTACGTTTGTATCTTCTATCATCTCCGCACCTTAACCCATTCGTTTCTCCGGATTTCAAACTGCACAAAAACACGGATCACAGAATGCTGCACTTTCATAATGAATCAGCTTTTATTATTGTATTCTTACGCTCGCTTTAAACGTCCCCACCAGATACAGTGAACCGCAGACGCAGACGACGCCGTCGTCACCCGCCGCCTCACAGGCCTGCCGGTAGGCCCGGCTGACTTCATCCACCGGTGTGGCATTGCTGCCGACCCGGGCAGCCAGGTCCGCCGCTTCCGCAGCCCGGGGCCCGTCGTCGGCCCGCACAGTAAACACCGTGTCAGACGGGCGGAACAAAATCCTGATGACTTCATCTACACTTTTGTCGCCCATCATGCCGAAAACAAAAGCCCGTTTCCTGTCCGGATAATATTTGTCCAGCGCGTTCCGCAGGGCTTCCGCCCCATTGGGATTATGGGCCCCATCCAGGATCACATCCGGCAAACTGCTGATTTTTTCCAGCCGCCCCGGCCATTTCGTATGGGCCGCGCCCAGATGCAGATGTTCCTCCGTAATCCGGGGATCCTGCTTCGATACGATTTTGGCTGCCACAATGGCAAGGGAAGCGTTGACGATCTGATGCGCCCCCGGCAATTGTATCTCATACTCCGAAGCGTAATTGGTCCCGGCCATCAGCCTGAACTTCTGTCCATCGACAGAACTGCTGATTTCCTGTCCCCGGAAGGATCTGCCGTACTCATACAGCGGAGCCTCCTTCAGGGC
>JAFSPK010000050.1:0-2572 GCA_017443005.1 Acidaminococcaceae bacterium | reverse complement strand
GTATGACGGCGATATTGACGGCATGGACAATATGAAAATAAACGTCAATGGAAATCTCGTTTACGGCGGTTCGGCAGATGTGGTTAATGTAACTGTGGCAAAAGACGCAGGCCTTTTCGGCGGAACGTTTACGGTTAATGACATGAGCACCAAAATAGCGGATGGATTCACGGATGACACAACGGGCAAATTTTACAATCATGGCACGATAGGTTCTGCAAACAGCGACAAAACGATGACGATTAACGGCGATTTGGTCTCTGACGGCACATTAAGCGGCTACGCCGGTGGTGAAAAAGGCAATATCGTGGTGAACGGCAATGCCAATGTGGAAGGCTCAACCATTGCGGCTGTCAACATTTTGCCGGAGGAAAAGATGACTGTTCTGACGGCGAACAACATTACAGGTGAATTGAAAAATTCTGCGGATTATACGCCGCTTTCCGGGATGTTGAGTGCCAAAGGAGAAATTTCAGGCAATACAATTTCCGTTACGGCGAAAGCAGAAAATAATCTGGGCGCATTAACTGCCGAGCAAGCCCAAACGTACAATGCCGTGAGCAATATGTATGCAGCCTTGCAAGGCGATGACAGAAAATCAGAATTACGGGCTGTTTATAATCTGGACGCAGAGAACGCCCGTCAGTCTCTTGACCAAATCGGCAATTCGGATGCAGTACGGATGATGAGCGCCGTGCAAACAAGCAGCGTTGTTAATCGTGTGCTTTCCGACAGGCTGGCAACCGCTTTTTCCGTGCGGGATTTTGATTTGCAAATCCCTGTAAACAATCTTGTCGATGAGGATAACGAAAATAATTTGTCTTTGCCGGTGAAAGCCAAACTTCCTGCGCAGGCAGATAATAATTTATGGCTGAAATTCACAAAAAACTGGGGCGATTTGAAGGGCGGCGCGGATTATAACGGTCAGGCAATTTCCGGCGGTTATGACCGGGCAGTCAGCGACAGGTGGCGCACGGGAATATTTGTGAGTTATAACGCGACGAGCATGGACGCAAAGAATACCGACGGAAATATTTATGATACACGCTTTGGTGTTTACGGCTGTTATCATAAAAATGCCGATGACGCGTTTATTTACATTGACGGCGGCATAATCCGTAACAAACTGCACAGGAATCTTTCTGCTATCGGACGGAGTGCCGAGGCAAAATACGATGCCAATATCATTGAAATCGGCGGCGAGTACAAGCATAATTTGCAGCCGGAAAGGATTTGGCAGGTTTCGCCGTACATCAATCTCCAGTATTCCAGCATGAAACAAGACGCCTATGCAGAAACAGGCGCGGGGATTTTTAATCAACATGTAGATACAAAACGCAATAATTATTTTGCCGGTCAGCTGGGAGTGGAGTTTAAAAGACAATTCCTGAGCGGACACTATGCGGTAAGATTGGGCGTAAAACATGCTTTCACGGGTGCAGACCCGGAACTCAATTTCAGCTATGAAGGCGATGCCAATCATGCCTATGCACTGCATAACAATCAGGATAAAACGCATCTGGTGCTGTCGCTGGGCGGCGAGAATGAATTTGCCAAGGGCTGGATACTCGGCGGTGATGTTCAGCTGCAAAAGGGCAGCCACGACAAGGATGTTTCTGCCTCGGTCATGCTGAGAAAGGTTTGGTAATTGAAGGGGGGGGATAAAATTAATGAAGAAAAAGGGATAGGCATCATTACTGACTGTGGCAGTATCCTGCTGGCTGTCAGTCACAGGAACGGTAAACGCAGAGGATAAGATACTCAAATTTCCCACACCCATAATAGATGAAGTTCCTTGAAAACTGTATATCTCAGAAGATAAAAAAGGCGCAAAGCCTCAAAACTTGGTCTTTTAGAAGTGCTAACAAACCATTTTCCAAGGAGGTTTTACGCCATGTCTATTGTATCACCAAAAAGCACCGAGAAGCCCCCGCCTTTAGGTGTGGGGTAGTTGACTTACACGCTCACCAATGTTTTCCGAATGGGGAGTTTCTATATGCAGAACAAGCTGGGGAAGGTTCTTGATGGCTTTTCAAAGAACACTTACTATTGCTTCCTCATGAGCCCGCGCACCAACTGGCTTCGCTTTACCACGCTCCTTTCTGAGAGGATTATCAACGGACATCTCCGCAATCTGACCTCCGAGAATCGTGATGACTGCTTTGTAATTGACGACTCTCTGTATGAGCGCGCCGGATTCAAGCGTACGGAACTTGCCTCCAGGGTATTTGACCATGTTTCCATGCGCTACAAGAAGGGCTTCAGGTTGCTGACTCTTGGATGGACGGATGGTTGTACTTTCCTGCCCATCAACTATTCCCTTCTGGCCTCAAACGATGATGAAAAGGTTCTCGACCCCTGCAACAAGATCGACAGGCGAACCATTGTCGGGAAGCGCAGGCTCATGGCCCGCCAAAAGGCTACTTCTGTTATGGTAGATCTCTTGAAGACTGCCCTGGCAGCAGGACACAGGGCAAAGTACGTCCTCTTTGACAGTTGGTTTTCCAATCCCAAGCAGTTGCTGGATATCAAGAAGCTGGGCCTCAATACAATAGCCATGGTCAATCGCAGC
>JAFSPK010000005.1:0-3296 GCA_017443005.1 Acidaminococcaceae bacterium | reverse complement strand
GCGCCTATACAAGGGGAAGTCCTGATGAAACAGGAACAGATTTATCGCGACCTGGGCGTCAAACCGTTATTGGCTCACCCAGAACAACAGTAGTTACGAATATATTCCCGACTACATAGTGTGGTATTTCGGGAATCCAGGGTAAAGCGTTGCCCAACATCATCCCGGTGTACCGCGACCAGTGGGAAAAGTACGGGATGAACGAAGAAAGCGCCATCATCCGCCGTAAGACGGAAGAGACGCTGGATTACTTTGTGAACATGGACAACAAGTACCTGCTGACGGAGATCAACGACCTGAAGCAGCAGGAAGAGATTGAACTGAAAAAAGAAGAATATAATCTGACGATGGTAGTCTTTGCCATGTCCATTGAAACGTTCTGCGCGGAACAGATCCAGGACACGGGGGAATCCATGGACATTTCTGCCGAGGTGGAACGGCACACGAAGATTGCCGCCAGGGCAATTGTGCCGATTTCCAATATGATCCGGGAAATCAGCGCCAGGGTAGAGAAGGCAAAGAAGTAACAGAAGTAAAATTAATGCATATCAGAATTCCACCGGCTCAGAATATACGATGGGGTTGGGGACGGATTCTTTACATAATTAAAGAAGGGAGTACGGTTACTTATGGAAAAAACAGGATTAAAACAGTATGACCTTGTGAAATTGGAAAAAGCAATACTTTACGCACAGCGCATTGCGGACGGCTGTAACCCGGTCAACAACGCGCTGGTAGAAGAGGACTCTGTTTTGCAAAACCCCAATGTGATTCGCTGTATGTATTTTATTAAAGAAGTGTTGGAAGAGGTACATAAGAACAGAGGGTATGTGGGCGGCAAACCGAAAAACAGTGACAAACAGCCATTCCCTTTGGACGTAAGGCATTTGTTTACTTACAAAGAAGATAAGGCTATTTCGCGAGTGGTTGAACAGATTAACGAACCGTTGGATGAATACACATACCAAAAACTGTCTTACAAAACCGTGATGAAGTGGCTGCTCCTGCAGGGATATCTGCACGAGCAGGTTTATGAAAAGTATGAAAACAAAACCTTCAAGGTGCCAACGGACAAAGGGCTGCAGTTAGGCATCCGCACAGAAGAACGGGTTCGGACCGATGGGGCGGGCTACGTGGTAACGCTTTACGGTCAGCAGGCGCAGGAATTCATTGTTGACAATTTGGATGCGATGATACGCAGTGAGGCGGAAGAAAAGATGGAAAAGAACGTTGCTGAGTGATGGGTCCGGTTCCCTGCAAATGGTACAAGAAATGATTTTTCCCCAATTGCAACTTGCTATTGCAATTGGTGCAAGCGCATGGTTTTTAAAGTGTTAACAAAGGAGGCGCCATATGATTAGTCCAAAGAACGTAAAAAGGCTTGCGCGAAAAAAGGAAGAAGAGAATTATGCATTCCGTTCTTTTCTGAAAGGGTACGCTAATCCGAAAGCATTTGATAAAAAAGTGAACCGGCTTCACCGGGAGCTGTTCGCCAATTACGATTGCAGCAAATGCCGGAACTGTTGTAAAGAATTTCACGGAAGCATACCCGTGAAGGATCTTGAAAAGGATGCAAAGTATCTGAAACTGGATGTTGCAGAATTCAAGAGAAAGTTTTTGGAAAAGGATGAAGCGGGAGAGAATTATATTACCCTGCACAAGCCCTGTGATTTTTTGCAACCGGATGGGAACTGTCTTTTGGGAGAGTGTAGGCCGCGTTCCTGCAAGGAATATCCACATACGAATAAACGGGATCGCATTGAAAGCTTACTCAGCATGCTGGAAAACGCGGAAGTCTGTCCTGTTGTTTATGAAATAATTGAGCGGCTGAAACAGGATCCGGACTATGAAGCGTTTGACGAGGATTTTGTGGAAGAGTTTCGGGACATGACGAGTGAGTGGTGATTGATATGACAGATGAAACGCTGGGAACTCTTTTGGAAGCTTTTGCGAATTTCTACTGGTCTGTGCCCGTAAAGTTCGTGTCGGAAAAAATATCAGAGTGGCATCCGGAGGTATCTGCGCAACAGTTCAGGCGGGTTTTGGACCGGTGTGATGAGAATCTTTTCCGGCATCATTGCTGTACGGTAACAGACGGCATGAAAGAACCGGAAATCGTAGTAGAGCACCTAATTGCTTTAGACGATAAAGATTTAGACAATTTCATTTCAGCCAGGATCGCTGCCCCTTATCGTGAATATGATGAAGAAACGCTTCTCCGGTTTAACGGAGGTTGGCCGGATATGCCGGAAATCAACGCAATCATCGAATTCGGAAAGACGGAGTTGGGGCTTGACGATGCATGGGCTACCCAGCTTGTGGATGACTGCCTTTTTCTTCAGCCGTCAGCCTTGTGTGAAGGGAAATCCTGGGTAATGTCGCTTCTTAGCGCAGAGAAATTTGGGGAGATACAATTCCGTACAATAGAACAGATTGAACGTTTCCGTATATTGGGGAACCGCCTCTATCCGGTTTTGCCAAACCCTGTCTTAAGAGGCTGGAAACCAAACGAAATAGAAAATCCCCCTGTGCTGTTGGATGATATTCCGGATAAAGAGGAAGATATTCCGGACGAACGCGCGGTGATGGACGTGTTTTTAGCGAATTGTGAAAGGCTTGGGATGTCAAATCCACTTTATGGGGAACGGGTTTCGGAACATGCCCCGAAGAGGAAGATTGGCAGGAATGATCCCTGCCCTTGCGGGAGCGGGAAAAAATATAAAAAGTGCTGCGGGAGGTTGGAACAGTAGGCTTACATAGGCATAGCTTTCTCAATTATATGGATTTGAGCGTATACGCAGTGACAGCTCACTCGAACAAAGCAAATGAAAACTACGAACAATGTGTTGCTGAGAGACAGGCATATAAACAAGGTCTCATAATAAATAAAAGGAGCAGGATCAGAACTCCGCTCCACGGCTGAGTTTACGAAAAAATCTTGGTCATTGCGATGACCAATTTTGGAAAGTGATACGAAAGGCATTTAAAACCAATCTTGACAACAGATATATTCCGGCAGGCAAGAAAAATAGTCTTAGCATTAGTGACGGTGCTAAGACTAATGCTTTGCGCTGATTCTCCCACAGAAGCCGGAAACGGTTGACCAGTTCTGTAATACCTGTAGACTAACTGATTTGCCGTTTTAATCATAACATCACGTATAATCCAATTATCGGAAGTGGTAATTGGATTTTTTCCTTTCTCCCAGATTTTCTGGGTAATGTAATTCCATATCTGATATATTTATAACGGCACTGTGGATCTGTTTCTATAGTATTACAGCTTTGACTGGTATG
>JAFSPK010000004.1:0-9052 GCA_017443005.1 Acidaminococcaceae bacterium | reverse complement strand
GCCAACAGGTCCGTTTCATTGAAGCAGACCACCGGGGACGTCATGATCAGCTTCGCAGGAATGCTCTGGTTGATCAGCCGCGCCGTTCGGTAACTGTCAAAGGGCGTAACGAGAATCACGTCATCCTTTGCTTCCGCCAGCCGGATAATTTCCTCCGAAACATCGGTATTCCTGGTCAACACCAGACAGACGCCGCCGATTCCCAACAGTTCCTTCTGCACATCTTCCCGGTCCCCCAGGATGATCATATCCCCGGGTGCCACATCCGCCAGAATAGTCGCCGCCTGAGACGCGCCCAGCTTGATCTTGCCGGAAAAGGTTTTCCCGATATCCCCGCAAAGCAACCTGCCTTCCAGCGTGCTGACAATATTGGCATAGCTGACGGAACCATCCTCCAGTTCCTTGATGGATTCCTCTTCGTAATAACGTTTGGCCAAATCGCCTACCGTGATGATGCCGGCCACATTTCCCTCTGTGTCCAGCACCGGCACGGACTTCAGCCGGGGATTTTCC
Organism: Acidaminococcaceae bacterium; assembly: GCA_017443005.1. Lineage (GTDB taxonomy): Bacteria > Bacillota > Negativicutes > Acidaminococcales > Acidaminococcaceae > Succiniclasticum. The sequence continues at coordinate 8,539 of JAFSPK010000004.1, read as the reverse complement.
ACAAACAGCTTGCCTGCTTCCCGCAGCGTAGCCTGCATGCCCACGGCCGGCGCCTGCAGAAGCCTGATATCTTCCAGGGAAGGATAGAAATAATTAATCAGCCGGGGCACCGGAATCTTAAAATAATCCAGCACAAACTCCGTTTCCGGATTCAGCTTGCCCGCCCGGGCCGGTTCCGCATTCCAGCCCTGCTGCTTTTTCAGATAGGCATAGGCAATAGCCGAGCAGACCGAGTCTGTATCCGGATGCTGGTGGCCGATAATAAGAACAGGTTTATCCATAAATGCCTCCCTAACATTGCTAACACTTAATTTAATATATTATTATACCATAAAAAAACGTCTGCACCTTAAGATGCAGACGTTTCTGTGTATAAAATTTGTCGGATGCAGCCCTCTTTTCACCGGGCATATTTTAGCTGTTTGGTTAAATCTCAATATTTACTGTTGTTTTCCTTTGACCTTCTGCCGGACAATTCATGAAGCAGTTCTGCCGGAGTAATGCCGTGGTACGCCAGCAATACCATACAGTGATACCACAGGTCGCTCATTTCGTAAATTACTTCCTGGCGGCTGTTGTTCTTGGAAGCGATGATAGTCTCCGCCGACTCTTCGCCTACCTTCTTTAAAATCTTGTCCTGCCCTTTCATGAACAGGTACTTGGTATAACTCTTTTCGCCGCCGTGTTCCCGTTTGTACAGGATGACCCGGTACAGTTCGGCCAGCACGCCGTAGATGCTTTCATTGTCCGGTTCCGGAACAGGCAGGTTCCTGCCCTCTCCTTCATTCCACAGGGGATTGAAGAAGCAGGAGCGATGTCCCGTATGACAGGCCGCGCCGGTCTGGTCAACCTTCACCAGCAGCGCATCCCCGTCGCAGTCGTAGGTAATGGATTCCACCTTCTGCATGTGCCCGCTGGTAGCGCCCTTGTTCCACAATTCCTGACGGCTGCGGCTCCAGAACCAGGTATAGCCGGTTTCCACCGTCTTGGCCAGGCTCTCGCCGTTCATATAAGCTAACATCAGCACTTCATCACTGTAAACATCCTGCACGATGGCAGGGATCAATCCCTTTTCGTCAAACTTCAGATTGGAAAAATCAATTTTCATTACAGTCTCACCTCGACTCCTTTATCCCGCAGGTACTGCTTCACCTGCCGGATCGTAAACGTTTTGTAATGGAATACGGAAGCCGCCAGCACCGCGTCTGCCTTTCCCAGCGCAAGCACATCATAAAAATGTTCCAGCGTACCGGCGCCGCCGCTGGCAATAACAGGCACGTTCACCGCTTCCGCCACCGCTCTCGTCAGGGGAATATCATAACCGTTTTTGGTACCGTCCGCGTCCATGCTGGTCAGCAGGATTTCACCGGCCCCCAGGTTCACCGCTTTCTTCACCCATTCCAGGCAGTCGATTCCCGTAGGCGTCCTGCCGCCGTTCACATAAATTTCCCAACGGTCCGTGCCGCAGCGTTTCGCGTCGACTGCCAGCACGATGCACTGACTGCCGAACAGTTCCGCGCCCCGGGCAATCAAATCCGGATTTTTTACCGCAGCCGTGTTCAGCGAAGTTTTGTCCGCTCCCGCATTCAGACAGTTGCGGATGTCTTCCACGGTACTGATGCCGCCGCCCACCGTCAGTGGCATAAAGGCCTTGCCCGCCGTCCGGTTGATGACATCCAGCATGGATTTGCGTTTTTCCACGCTGGCGGTAATATCCAGAAACACCAGCTCATCCGCGCCTTCCCTGTCATAGACGGAAGCCAGTTCAACCGGGTCGCCTGCGTCCCGCAGACCTACAAAATTCGTGCCTTTTACGACCCGCCCTTCTTTTACGTCCAGGCAGGGAATGATTCGTTTGGTCAGCATGTTTTTCCCCTTATCTATTATAGCAAACTATGCTTTGCGAAACCATGTGCTGCGACAGGATTTCGCAGTTATTTCAGAATTAGCAACCCTCTCCGGCTGCTGCTTGCTATTCTGAAGCATTGTAAAAGATGGCAATATCATTTTTCGCTGCCTGCTAACGGCGGCGAAATAGAGAGTAATGTATGACCCAGGACTTTTCCAATTTGTTTCAGGCTTTGCCCTTTGCCACAGTCAGCGCTTCTTTTAAATCCACTTTGCCGGCATACAGCGCTTTTCCGATTATCACACCTTCAATGCCGTCCTGCTCCCGGACCATAACCTTTTTAACATCTTCAATCGAAGCCACGCCGCCGCTGGCAACAACTTTCACGCCACTGGCTTTAGCCAGTTCCGCCGTAGCTTCCACATTCACGCCCTGCAGCTTGCCGTCCCGGCTGATATCCGTAAAAATAATATGCTGAATGCCGATTTCCGCCATCCGTTTTCCCAGCTCCAGATAGTTCATACCGCCGGAAACGCCCCAGCCTTCCACAGCCACTTCACCGTTTTTGGCATCAATACCCGCTACCGCCTGACCGGGAAAATATTTGCAGATTTCCCGTGTTTCCGCAGGGTTCCGGGCAGCCAGGCTGCCTAAAATGACCCGGGTCACGCCCATGTCCAGCATGCGAGATACCGCGTGCAAATCTCGGATTCCTCCGCCTACTTCCACTTTCATGTTACCGGCCTTGGCCAAAATGCGCCGAATCACTTCCAGGTTTCGGCTCTCCCCGGCCAAAGCGCCGTCCAAATCAACCACGTGGAGAAACTCCGCCCCTGCGTCCCGAAATTGTTCCGCCACGGCGGCCGGATCCTCCGCATACACCGTTTCCTGTTTAAAATCACCTTCCACCAGGCGCACTGCTTTTCCATTCCGCAAGTCAATGGCGGGAAAAATAATCATAGTGTCTTTGTCTCTTCTTTCCGATAATATTTGTAACTTAGAATTTATCGTTCAGGGAAAGAATTGAGCAAAACATCGGAAACGATTGCGTCATTCCATGAGATGAAATTCGCCGACGTGGCGAGACTGTTCGAGAGGCGCAGCCTCGAGTTTCGAAGCCACAGGCGAATGAATCCATGGAATAGCAATCGTGTACGGTTTTGCGAAATCTTTTCCTGAACTGCAAAACTACAGACTAACAAATCGTTTCAGCATGGCAAGCCCCACTTCACTGGATTTTTCCGGATGAAACTGTACGCCGGAAATATTACCTCTGCCAACGCTGGCCACAATTTCCGTTCCGTAGTCGCAGACAGAAGTAATCAGCGCCCGGTCTTCCGGCCGGCAGCAATAACTGTGCACAAAATACACATACTGCCCTTCACTGCCCGTCAGTAACGGGGAAGCGGTCTTCAGGTTCAGCTGGTTCCATCCCATGTGGGGAATCTTCAAAGATGTAGGAATCAGCACAACCTTGCCAGGAAACACGCCCAATCCATTAACGCCCGGAGCTTCTTCGCTTTCTTCAAACAATACCTGCATACCAAGACAGATGCCCAGAAAGGGTTTGTCAGCAGCAATATATTCTTTGATGACCGGGATTACGCCGGCTTTTTCCAGGTTCGCCATGCAGTCGCTAAACGCACCTACACCCGGCAGAATCAGCTTTTCCGCTGCCGCAATGATTTCTTTATCACCGGTAATAACAGGATTACCTCCTACCAGCGCAACTGCCTTATTGACACTGTGCAGGTTCCCCAGACCATAATCAACAATTACGACATTCCGATTACCCATCGTTACTATCTCCAAAACGTATTCAGGAACATACTGTTACTTCAGCGGATGCATTCCCATTTCTGTTAAAAGCAGCTTGAGAAAACAAGCTTTCCCGAAAGAATGCCTTTCCTGTTTATAAACACCTTAACTGCTTTTATAGCACGCCCTTACTGCTCATAACGCCTTTCACCCGCGGATCCACGGCGGCCGCTTCCGCCACGGCACGGGCAAATGCCTTAAAGATGGCTTCAATGATATGGTGCACGTTGCTGCCGTACAGTACGCGGATATGCAGCGTCAGCCCACAGTGCATGGCTGCGGCGCGGAAAAATTCTTCTGTCATTTCCGTATCGTAATTTCCTAACTGAATTTTAGGAATCTCTGCGCCGAAGACTAAAAACGGACGACCGGAAAAATCCAGGCACACCTGGGCCAGGGTTTCATCCATAGGAATAAAACAGTTACCGTAGCGGTGGATCCCGGCTTTGTCACCCAGCGCCTCCCGCAGCGCTTCGCCCAGTACAATCCCGATATCTTCCACGGTGTGATGGCTGTCCACTTCCAGATCGCCTTTTGCTTTTACAGTCAAATCCATAAAGCTGTGTTTGGCCAGCAGGGTCAGCATATGATCCAGAAAGCCGATTCCCGTTGCAATATCGCATGTCCCTTCGCCATCCAGGTTCAGTTTTATGGAAATCTGCGTCTCCGCCGTTTTTCTTTCTATCTCAGCACGGCGCGCCTTCTTTGTTTCAGTTGATTTGCTCATTTCCCAAACACTCCCTGCAAAGATTCTTGATTTTGTTCATCACTATAGTATTTTCTTCCGGCAGTCCGATGGTCTGACGGATACAGCCCTGCAACACCGGGTGCTCCGAAAAATCCCGCAACAGGATTTTTTCCGCAAGCATAGCCTTAAAAATCATTTTGCCGGCCTTCGTCGCCGCGCTGTAATTACTGTAACCGTATTTTTTTTCGTACGCCTCTGCCAGCACAGCCTGCATTTTCCCTTCCGGACTGTAGCAGATAAAATTGGTTTCCGTGGGCCAGACTTTCATACCCAGTTCTTTCAGTTCAGCTATCATCAGCGCCCGCTGGGAACGGATTTCTTCAATTTGTTCCCGGAAATCTTCTTTATGCCGGTAGCAAATTTCCGCTGCCATCAGGGAATAGGCGTTCACATGATAAGGCAACAGCGTTTTTCCCAAGATTCGGCTCAGGGAAATGCTGCCTACGGAATAGCCTACCCGCATACCGGCCAGGCTGTAGGCTTTGGAAAAAGTCCGGAAAACCAAAAAGTTATGGTATTTATTCAACAGTGCCAGCGCGGAACCCGCCACCAGTTTCAACTGGCTCAACGGCCGCAGATCCCGGGGATCTACCCCTTCCCCTCTGGCGAATTCCATATACGCTTCGTCTACGATAATAGGACACTCCACGTTGGCAATAATCTGTTCGATCACAGACAATGGATTATAATTTCCGGTAGGATTGTTGGGATTGTTGAGGATCAGCAGATCCGGCTGATTTTCCTTGCAAAACGCAATCACTGCTTCCGCATCCAGAAATCCTTCCACGTTCAGAGGATAACGCAGCACTTCGCTGTCAGACATCTGGGCATAAACGCCGTACATGGAAAAAGACGGATAAGGTACCGCAATCTTCTTCCCTGCCCCGCCAAAGGCATAGCAGGCCATCTGCAAAAGTTCACTGGAACCGTTTCCGACGCGTACTTTGTCAATATCGACGCCCAGTGTTTCCGCAATCAGGCTGCACAGGGTCTCGCATTTTATAGGCGGATACCGGTTAAACAAAAAGCTTTTCGTTTTTTCTTCAATTTCCTGCTGTATGGAAGCTGGAACCGGATAATTCGACTCATTGGCGTTTACGATTATTTTCGCTTCTATCGTTTCAACTTCATATTCCTCCAGCCCGGCCAGGCTGGAACGAATCGCAATTTCAGACACGTTGCTCACCTCTTGTGTAATTAAAAATGATATCAGCTGTCAGCAGCTTATACACACAGATTTAATGATTATTGTTTTCCTGACGCTTCCGGATTGCGTTGGCATGAGCCCGCAGGCCTTCCGCTTCCGCCATAGCGATAATATCGTCCGCAGCTTCCAGCAGCGCCTTATTGGTATAAGCGATGATACTGGTCTTTTTCATAAAGGTTTCCACGTTCAGCACGCTGTAGAATTTAGCCGTACCGCCGGTGGGCAATACATGGTTGGGACCGGCGAAATAGTCGCCCAGGGGCTCGGGAGAATCCGTTCCCAGGAACATAGCGCCGCAGTTATGCAGCAGAGGCATCAGTTGGAAAGGCGCTTTGGTCATAACTTCCAGATGTTCCGGTGCGCTGAGGTTAGCCATTGCTACCACGGTTTCCATGTTATTTGCCAGAATGATCTTGCCCATGGTCCTGAGTGACGCCGCCGCGATTTCTTCCCGGGGCAGTTCTTTCAACTGCACATCCACTTCCGCCGCCACCGCTTTGGCAATACGCTCGCTGTCAGTAATCAAAATTGCGCTGGCCAGCGGATCGTGCTCTGCCTGGCTTAACAGGTCAGCCGCCAGATAGACCGGGTTGGCAGAATCGTCCGCCACGATCAAAATCTCGCTGGGGCCTGCCAGCATATCAATATCCACATGCCCATATACCGCTTTCTTTGCCAGCGTCACAAAAATATTGCCGGGGCCGGTGATCTTATTCACCTTCGGAACCGTTGCCGTACCAAAAGCCAGCGCTGCAATAGCCTGAGCACCGCCCATTTTATAAATTTCGGTAATCCCGATTTTTTCTGCCGTTACCAGCACATAAGGATTCAGCTTTCCGTCCTTACCGGGAGGCGCCGCCATCACAATGCGGGACACGCCGGCCACTTTAGCCGGAACGGCGTTCATAATCACGCTGGAAGGATAGGCCGCCGTACCGCCGGGCACATAAATACCCACACTGTCCAGGGGCGTGATCTTCTGTCCCAAAATGCTGCCGTGAGCCCGGTTGGTGATCCAGGATTTGGGCATCTGCTCCTCATGGAATTTTTTAACGTTCATAATCGCCCGGGTCATGGAATCAACGACCTTGGGATCTACCAGTGTGCGGGCCTCGTCAAATTCCCTCTCCGTTACACGCAGCGTTTCGGCAGTCAGGTCCGCACGATCGATGGTGTTGGTGAAATACAGCAACGCTTCGTCCCCAACCCTGCGCACGTAGTCTACAATGCGGTCTACGATCTGCGCAGCCGTCAGGTGCTCGCCCCACATCTGATCGCAGGCAGCCTGTACGCCCGGTGACAGCTCCGTTTCGTCAAAGGCTTTCTTTTTCAGCAGCGCAGCAATTTCCTCTGCGTTCATTTTTCTTGCGTCGATTATATTCATTTTGCTTTCTTGTCTCCTTTTTCCGCTGCCAGTACGTCACGTAAATCCACGACCAGTTTGTGCAGCCGTTCAAATTTCAGTTTGAAACTGACCGGATTGGCGATCAGCCGTGCGGTGGAAGTAAAGATGCTGTCCACTTCCATCAGCTTATTTTCTTTGATGGTGGTCCCTGTCTCTACAATATCCACGATCAGCTCCGACAACCCAATCAGCGGGCCCAGTTCGATGGAACCGTTCAGCTTAACGATTTCCATCTGGATGCCCAGCTTATCAAAATATTCCCGGGCACAGCGGGGATATTTTGTTGCCACGCGCAAATGCGCGTAATCTTTCAGTTCCGGCCGCTTCTTCGCTTCCGGCACCGCCATCATCAGACGGCATTTTCCAAAGCCCAGATCCAGCAGTTCGTATACGTCCTTCTGCTCTTCCAGCAGAACATCCTTGCCGATAATGCCAATATCCGCAGCGCCGTACTCCACATAGGTCGGGAGATCCACCGTCTTGGTGATGATAAAACGTACCTTTGTTTCCTCATTCGCGATCACAAGCTTGCGGGAATTTTCCGAAACGCCTTCCGCGCCGTACCCCACTTTACCCAACAGATCCAGGCTCCGTTTGAACAGCTTGCCCTTGGGCAGCGCTATGGTTATATATTCTTCCATGGTCAAATCTCCATTTCGGTTCTGTTTCTCCGAACTTCATGTAACAGAAAACACAACGATGATATTATCCGATGTATTTCCATGTACTGTAATGATTTTCCTGTACGGCCTGCTGCATTTCCGTTTCCGTCATAGCACGGTCAGCCAGTTTCACCCGTTTGCCATCTTTACGGAGAGCACAGGCTGCACGGATGCCTTCTGCGGTTTTTCCCTCCCCATAGGCAACAAACAGGGTTTCCGGCTGTTTCACAAACTGTTTTCCCTGCCGTTCCAGCGTCAGGGCCATACGGTCAATGCCCAGGGCAAAACCGGTTGCGGGGCAGGGCTTCCCGAATAGCTGCATCATATTGTCATACCGTCCGCCGCCAATCAGGGAGTACCCCATTCCGGCAGCATACCCTTCAAACAGCATACCCGTATAGTAATCCAGACTGCGGGTCAGGCCCAGGTCAAAGCTCAGATACCGTTCCACACCGTAGGCTTTGGCCAGTTCATAGATTTCCCGCAGGTTCTCCAGCGCATTCCAGCAACGCCGGCTCAACACCCGCTTCTGCATATCTTCCAGCAACGCAATACCGCCATGCAGGAACAGCAATTCTTTAAAAATAAGGGCCAACTGTTCCGGAATTTTCGCTGCTTCCACGACATTTTCCAGACCGGCCGCGTTGCGTCTGATCAGACAATGCTTGATATCCTTTGCCTGTTCTTCCGTCAGCGTTGCCGCTTCAATCAACCCGTTGATAAACTCCATGTGACCCAGTGTAATATTAAAATCTTTCAGGCCCGCTTCCATGAGGGTCAACACGGCCAGCGCAATGACTTCCGCATCGGCAGCCGCCCCGGCGGCCACCATCATTTCGATACCGCACTG
>JAFSPK010000049.1:0-67731 GCA_017443005.1 Acidaminococcaceae bacterium | reverse complement strand
GTACATTTTTTCTTCGAAATCAACAGTCAGCGGGAAGAAATCCACGCCTTCACGAGGGGTCTTGGTACCGGTAGCAGCAACAACTACAACCGTGTCTCCATAACGCACCAGCAGACCGCCGTTGGCCTGTTTGCAGACTTCGCCGAATTCCAGCGTCAGAGGTCTGCCGCCCAGGTCCATTGTGTAACTCTTCATCATTTTTCCTCCTATACTCTTACACTTTCCCTTACCTTTGCGATAAAACTTACCGCAAACTATAAAAATGGATTACTGAAAACAAGCATAAACATATATATTATAAAGTTTGTTACAGTTTTGGTCAATATTAAAATGAAAAAATATCAGGAAAAGAATTTGCAAAACCCTACACGATGTTTTGCTCATAACTCTTCCTGACACATTTGTTTCCATATATATAGTACTTGCTTACTGTTTTAAAATTTTGTTAAACTCTTCCCTGTTTTCTTCAATCGCCTGCTGCCCCCCGACGACGCAGATGTAATTGTCTGCCAGGACACTCCGGATCATTTTGGCCAGCTCTTTTATATCAGCCAGCGTAACGCCCAGAATTTCATCGCGGGTCTTCTGCCGGTCAGCATCCGTAACGGCCAGAAGTTCCTGCATGGCAGCACGGGAAACTTTCAATGAATTGGTCAGCGGCACATCAACTCCACTCATAGTGCCGATAACATATTTGGTCATTTCCCTGTCAGTGAGTTCCAACTGTTCCAGCCAGTCCGGCAACATACGAAAAGCTTCCAGACTGTTTTTGAGCTGCGGATCGCGATAGGTAGAAAAATACATGACGCCATTTCGGTCAAACACCGCATTAGCTCCATAGGCTCCGCCCTGTACACGGATTTTGGTCCACAGGTATTCGTAGCGAAGCATGGTTGCCAGTACCAGCATGCTTCCGCTGTATGCGTAACCATGTTTGTGATAATCGCCACCGGCCAGTACATACTGTACCTTACCCGGTGTAACGATAGCTTCATTTGTTTCCGGCGCAGGGAGATATTTCGCATCTTTTCCTGCCGCTTCACTGCTGCCCGGCAACGACTCCGCAAAGGCCAAGGCCATTTGGCGCACAGATTCCCTGTCAGATACATCACAGCTATAGCTTAGCAGGTATTGCGCTTTATTGAAGAAAACAGGCAACAATTTCTGAAGGTTGTTAATTACCTGGTCTGCTTCAGTTTCAAAATGGTCCGACAGCTTTTTAATAAACTGGTAATAACTGTAATAGTCCTGCTCCGTCACCCGGGCTTTAGCAGAAAAATAGGAAGCCAGCCGTACGGTCGCCACAGCCTGACCCTTGGCAAAGAATGTGTTATCCCAGTCCGTTTTAATCTGGTCTACCAGTTCTTTCATACGGATTTTATCTTCAAATTGCGTATGTAATGTCATCGCGCTCAAAATTTTGAAAAGTTCCGGCAGCTTGGCCGTCAGGCATTTGGCCGCCAGGGAAAATTTCACCGTATAATCGTTGCAGTCACTGTCTTTGCTCAATGCTTCCATCTGGAAAGAAATACCGCCGGTGTACATATCCGTATATTTGGCCAGTTCCGCATAGGAATACTCTTCCGTATTCAATTTGCCCAGTACATCGCTGAGCAGATTGCAATACGGCAACAGTTCCGGGCTGATACCAGTCATATCGAAATACCAGTTCAGGTATGTAACCCTATTAGTAGGAAGCGTCTGATAAAGCAGGGTCCCTCCCTCCACGGCTTCCTTTTCTACTTTCAGCATTTCCGTTTCTTTCCGGATATCCGTCCGTTCCAACAACGGAATGGAAGCCAGCGCTTCTTCGGAATCCGGTGTGGCCTGACGTTGATGCAGTTCCGCACACTCTGCCGCATACTGCCCCAACAGGTTCCGGTCCATGGTTTCTTTCACTGTTTCCAGTTTCTTCGCCAGTTCCGCCTGTTCCCGTTCTTCTTTACCCTGTTCCGGAGCCAGCGTCAGAATGACACGGTGCGTATTGTCCAGCAGGTTGGTCTCAATCAGCGTTTCATAATAGTTGGTTTGTACGGCATCCCGAAGTTCCTTCAACATCTGTTCGTATTTCAGGCAGCTCAACGGATCCATATCATAAATCCACGAATCCATAACAGACAGACCGTAGATCAGTCCTTTGGGATAGGTTCCGAAGTCCGCTTCCCGCAGCTTGAACTCCGCGCTGTTCAGCGAAGCTTCCAGCAACTCCTTGTCTATTCCTTCCATGGAAATCTTCTGCAGATTATGATACAGCGCTTTCACGAAAGCGTCTTTCTGCTCCGGCTCGCTGCCACTGGCGCGAACAGAGAAAATATTCTGCAGCATGCTGCCGCTTATGCTGCCGGAAATATCTTTGGCAACGCCACTGTCAAGCAAAGCCCGGCGCAACGGCGCACCTTCTGATTCCAACAGCACATTTTCCAGCAGGCGTAACGCCATGATCGTTTTCTGATCCCGCATATCCCCTGCCACGATTTGTACTTCATGGAAGGTCATGCCTTTTGTTGGCGCGCCTTCGGGTACCGGATAGGTCCCTTCGAATTCCGCCGTTTTCAACAGCGGCTGCTGTAACGGAATTTCAGAATGAACCGTCCCCATTTTCGGGAACTCTTTCAGATACGAATCCAGATGGGTCAGCGTTTCTTCAATGTTCATATCCCCATACAGGTAGATATAAGAATTTTCCGGACTGTAATAGGTCTTATGGAAGCGGATAAAATCTTCCTGGGTCAGTTCCGGAATCGCAGAAGGTAACCCGCCCGATTCAAACCGGTAGGTGGTGTCCGGAAACAAAATTTTCTTTCCGTAATATTCCAGATAGGAATCCGGAGAAGAATACACGCCTTTCATCTCATTGTAGACAACACCGTTGTACTGCAGCGGATCATCGGCATTTTCCAGTTCGTAATGCCATCCTTCCTGCTTCAGGGTAAATTTGTTTTCATAAATCAGCGGATAAAACACCGCATCCAGATACACATCCATCAGATTGTGAAAATCTTTGTCGTTGCGGCTGGCCACCGGGTACACGGTCTTATCCGGATACGTCATGGCATTCAAAAAAGTATTAAGGGAGCCCTTCACCAGTTCCACAAACGGTTCCTTTAAATGATACTTACGGGAACCGCACAGCACGGAATGCTCCAGAATATGGGCTACGCCGGTATCATCAAAAGGAGGCGTACGGAAGCCAATGGTAAATACTTTGTTGTCATCCTCATTGGCAAGATATAACAGACGCGCACCGCTTACCACATGCTCCATGAGATATGCCGTCGAATCTACTTCTTTAATAAAATCACTTTTACAAATACGAAACCCGCAATACATTTTTCCTGTTTCCACTATTCTTACTCCTTACTTATGATAGATGATTCGTAGTAATACTATAAAACGCAGAATTTATCCGGTTGGCTGCAAACCAGAAAAACCTTAATCTCTCGCTGCCATAATCATTTCGCGTCAAAACATTGTGAAAGATATTTTATATTTTACCACACTTTACACCGTAAAACAAAAGGCTGAACTACAGAAGTCATATTTTTGCAAAGAATTCACAAAAACATTTTTTAGTTATATCTATTGATTAAATGCCATTTGTAACGTATAATTAAGATAACATGACATTGAACTGACATCATTCTTACAGGGGGAGGTATCTTCTATGGCTTCTATCGAACAATATCGTTTTACTTTGCGCATTCATCCACTGATCATGGAGAAGATGAAATATATTGCAGAAACAAACGGCCGCTCTGTAAATAAAGAAATTGAGCAGATTTTAAAATGGGTTATCAGTGATTACGAAAACAAACGGGGGCGCATCCATATTGAAGAAAAGAATCAGCCCGGCTTCCGGGATGCCCGTTCCGATAAAGAAGAATCCCGTCGTCCGGGGGAACAGAACAACATGCGCAGCAAGCCCATCAGTTCGGCTTTTTTTAAATCTAAATGAAACGGAACAATCTTTTCCGCTTGTTAATTAACTCCATACATTAATTTTACGGCTGTCGTCTGGCAGCCGTTTTTATATGGAATCTCAGTTCCGAAACAAAAAAAGGGAAACCGCAGTTACGCAGTTTCCCTGTTATATGCGAGGTGAGTGTTCAATAAGCCGAGTTCTGTTCCGACAAGCGGTGGCAATCATTTATCTATTCCTGCGATTACTCGCAAGATACAGCGACACAACCCGGAAGGTTCAGCGGGCCGCTTCATCCCTTCCCTATTTGGTCTTACTCCGAATGGGGTTTACCAAGCCAAGTAATTACTTACTTGCTGGTGCGCTCTTACCGCACCGTTCCACCCTTACCAGATAAATCTGGCGGTACACTTTTCTGTGGCACTATCCCTAAGGTTTCCCTCGCCGGACGTTATCCGGCATTCCGCCCTATGGAGCTCGGACTTTCCTCACCGCCTGCAAATCCGAAAATTCACAGGCGCCGCGATTGCCTTTCACACTCACGTGTGTATCGTAGCACAAGGAAATATACTTGTCAAGACGGTTTGGATTATTTCAAAGTTTCGCCAAAGTTTTGCCACAAAGTCCGACTCGCAAACGATACTGAAACGTCTCATCGCAGTATATCAAATGATTCACTTCACCATCAGGTAGCGCTTCATCATATTGTTGTATTCCCAGGCCGATTTGCTTTCTTTTACGTCAAACTGGTTCATGATGGAATTCACTTCATCTGCATAGTGCACAATGAACGCTTCTTTAGTGGCGCAGGCCATAGGCGAACCTTTTTCCTGTTCGCCGTGATGGGACAGGATAATATGCTCCAGCTGCTGCAGCGCCGCAGCAGGCATTTTCAGTTCCAGCGCGGCTTCCCGTACCATCAGCACAGACATGGTGATGTGCCCCAGCAGTCGGCCTTCCGTGGTATAAGGAAAGCCCATGCCGGAAGAAATTTCTTTGACTTTTCCGATATCGTGCAGCAGAGCGCCTGCCGTAATCAGGTCTTTATCTGTATTGCCGATGGCCTCCGCCATGGCAAGAGCCAGTTCTGTCACATCCACCGAGTGCTGCAGCAATCCGCCCAGATAGGCGTGATGCAGCTTCATACCCGCAGGATTCTTACAGAATTCTTCAAAAAACGAACCGCTGAATATTTTCTTCAACAGTGTACGCAGACTGGGCGTCTTCACGCCGTTGATCAGCGTTTCCAGTTTGTTTTTATAGACGGCCATATCAAAACCACCGGTGGGAACCAGATTGGAAATATCGTCCTCCGGCATGATATTGTCCAGCTTCTGTATCACTACCTGCAGCGCCAGCGTGGATGAGTATTTGACAATGTCCACCGGTCCGGAGATCATAAACGCTTTGGGCGCGTCCAGGTCACGCAGCCGGTTTACGATATCCCGGTCAAACGCAATGAACTGGATTTTTCCGCTGTTATCTTCTACCGTCCCTCTGGCAAACACGCCTCCGTTGGAAGAGTTGCCCACTTTCTGCAAGCGCAACAGCACCGCCTGGGTGATCCGTTCCCCCGCTTTTATATTTTCAATCATTCGTATCGCCTCTTTACCATTTATATGTTATCGGCTTACACTTTGCGTTTAAGCCTGATATTACAAACCATCTTAAATATTACCTTACCGAAAACTGCCCCTAAACTTTACAAAATTTGCATCAGTTTTGTTTCTTTTGCCACCAGTACTTTCGCCGTGTAACCTTCCCGGCTCAGCCGCAGGGCCAGCCGGTCTGCCAGCTCGTTCACCACAGGCAGTTCCGTCCCCTGATGGGTGGCATCAATCAGGTTGATATGTTTTCCCTTTGCATCCTGTGCGTCATGATATTTTACGTCGCCTGTCACATACGTATCTGCACCGGCCTCCGCAGCACAATCCAGAAAATCCATCCCACTGCCGCCGCATACAGCGACTTTATGTACCGGACGGTCTGCCGGAATAACTGTCACATGGTTTAGTTTCAAAACACTTTTTACTTTTTCAGCAAAAGCAGCTATATCCATGGGTTGTTTCAGAACACCGATACGTCCGATGCCTTCCAGTGTATCGTCGCCGGAAAAACCATTCACATTTTCCAGTTCCAAAAGAGTTGCCAGTACATCATTTACCCCGCCGGCCACACTGTCCAGATTCGTGTGGGCACTGTAGACCGCAATATCCTGCCGCGCCGCTTCCAACAACAATGTGGTACGCCAGTCCTGATCGGTCAGCTTCTTGATGCCGCGAAAAATGGCCGGATGGTGTGTTACGATAATATCTGCGTGGAGCTGCGCAGCCTGTTCCAGCACTTCTGCGGAAAAATCCAGCGCACATAAAATCACCCGCACTTCTTTTTCATACCGGCCAACCTGCAGTCCCACGTTATCCCAGTCTTCCGCCAGACGTGCCGGCGCCATTTCGCTCATAATCTTAACAATATCTTTTACTAAAATAAACATTGCAGTTCCTCTTCTTTAAATAAACTTGAAGAAAAAAGTTCCTTAAATATTATTATATCGATTTATTTATCAGTGCGTCAACTTTCACAAGCATGTTTTTCATATCTTTATATTTATCACTGTTCATTGCCGCAGAGCTGACTTCCATCTGCCGCAATAAACGGCGGTAATGTTCCGATTTTTCTTGTATAAATTCCTGCCATAATGCAGGTTTCTTTTCCATTATACAGGGACCCAGTTCCTCTTCAATCGCAGATAATTTTTGTTTTTTCTCCGTATGAATTACTTTAATAATTACATATATGTGACCATTTTCTTTGCAGAGAGCCTCGTCCGCAATACGATATCCGTGCTGTACCAGACAACGGCGTAACAGGTTTGCCGCATTCATCGGCTGCAGAACAAAGGTTTCTACGGTTGCAGCAATCTCCGGATCTTCTTCCAGAATACTGACAATCGTCGCGCCGCCCATTCCGGCAATTACGACTGCTTCCGCTTCCCCGGCGCGCAGTCCCTTTAATCCCGGTGCAGTACGGATTTCCATTTGACCAAACAGACTGTATCTGTCTCTGGTTTCAGCAGCTGCCCGACAAGGTCCTTCCGCAATGTCAGAAGCAATCACATGCCGACACTGCCCTGACAGCGCCAGATACGCCGGCACATACCCATGATCTGTACCGATATCAGCCATCGTTTGACACAAGGGAACCATGGAAGCCACTGTTTTCAGCCGTTCACCAATGTGAATCATCATTTTCTCCGTCAAAATATAATACTATTCAGTAATCAAAAAATCTCTGTCTATACATCTGTCAACTATACATTCATTTGCTATGCAGTACGTTACATAAAAACGGTCTGCCTGTATAACAGACAGACCGTTCGGGAAACAGAACTTATTTTTTAACTTTTTTAGCTTTTTTTGCCGGTTTGGCATTAACTGCTTCCTTGAAAGCCTTGCCTGCTTTGAAAGCGGGAACAGTAGCAGCAGCAATCTTGATTGCAGCGCCGGTCTGCGGATTCTTGCCGGTACGGGCAGCGCGTTCACGAGCTTCGAAAGTACCAAAACCAATCAGCTGTACTTTGCCTTTCTGGGCAACTTCTTCAACAACAGCTTCAGTAAAGGCTTTCAATGCTTTTTCAACGTCTTTCTGAGACAATCCAGATGCTGCAGCAGCTGCTACAATAAGTTCTTTTTTGTTCATCGTAAAATCTCCTTTTTATAAAAAAATATTAAGATGCCCGTTTTCTTCTGCATCTATGATTATAATACCAGTGTTTATCAGCATTGGCAAGCCCAATTTAACAATTTTCCGTATTTTTTCACATTTTTTTGTTAAATTTTTGATTTACAGATTAGCTTGACACCAACGTGAAGTTCGGGTAAAATAATTGTTGTTGAAAAACTACGGGCCTATAGCTCAGCTGGTCCAGAGCCGGCGGCTCATAACCGCTTGGTCGTAGGTTCGAATCCTACTAGGCCCACCATTCTTCAGATGGTACAAAATTTTATTTACAGAACGCAAGGGTGTGAATCATAAATTCCTTGCGGCAAAACAAAAAACAAAAAATGCCTATCTCTCTATGGGATAGGCTTGATTTTTTGGAGATAAACCCGCTTCAGAAAAACTATCTGAAGCGGGTTCGTTTTTTAACTGAAACGTGTCGTGTTTACTTTTTAAAACAGTTTACATTCTTGGTTTCTTGTCGGTATCTTCATCTGTATCAGCCACAAAGGCACGTAACTGGCTGCTGCGTTTACTGCGCAGCCTGCGCAATGCTTTGGCTTCAATCTGACGGATACGTTCACGGGTAACGCCAAAATGCTGACCCACTTCTTCCAGCGTACGCTGCCGTCCGTCATTTAGGCCAAACCGAAGCTCCAGTACTTCTCTTTCACGACTGCTTAATGTGTCGAGTACTTCGTTCAATTTTTCACGTAACAGCGAAAAAGATGCTGCATCTGCCGGAGCCGGAGCATCATGGTCTTCGATAAAGTCGCCCAGATGGGAATCTTCTTCTTCTCCAATCGGTGTCTCCAGAGAAACGGGTTCCTGGGCAATTTTCATGATTTCCCTCACCCGGTCTTCCGTGGTCTCCATCAGTTCCGCAATTTCCCGCGGAGTCGGTTCACGCCCTAATTCCTGTAACAGCTGACGGGATACGCGGATCAGCTTATTGATGGTTTCCACCATATGCACCGGAATACGAATAGTCCTGGCCTGATCGGCAATGGCACGTGTAATAGCCTGACGAATCCACCAGGTTGCATACGTACTGAACTTAAAGCCCTTATTATAATCAAACTTTTCAACAGCTTTAATCAGTCCCAGGTTTCCTTCCTGAATCAGATCCAAAAATAACATGCCGCGTCCCACATACCGTTTGGCAATACTTACGACCAGACGGAGATTTGCTTCTGAAAGGAAACGCTTTGCTTCATTTCCCTGCCGCTTAATCTCTTCCAGTAAAGCCGAAAACTGTGATTTTATTTCCACGAGACGCTGCGCGTTCTTTTTATCTGTCCTGTACACTTTACTTTTGGGGCTGATCGTTTCCAAACGCGTATTGATCCACGCCTCGGATGCAGCAATCAGCTTGCTGATCTCATTCAGATTATGCGGTTCAGGCTCGTTGTCCTCTTCCCGTTCCGGGCATTCCTTTTCCCAATCCGCACATTTCAGCTTTTCGTCTTCCAACAAGCTGATGAAACGGCCACGCTCATTCTTCGTAAACTGGGCGGTATCTGCGACAAAATCCGCAACACTGTATTTTTCACCGCTTTTCTGTTTTTCACTAAACTTACGGAACGCAACAGGAATAGAGCGCATATCTGTAATGGATTGTTCTGTTGCTAACAGATCGTTTAACTTCTGAAAAGCGTCTTCGAATTCTTTTTTAGTTTTAAATTTTAAAGGTTCATCCGATTTTTTATGGGCCTTACCAATCCGTTCAATCTGTTTGCTTTTATCCATGCGCTTGGCCAGCTCTATTTCGTCTTCACTCTGCAACAGAGGAACACGGCCAATTTCTTTCAGGTACATGCGCACAGGATCATCAATGTTAACGCCGTCGGGTACAGTCATGGAAGATGCAATTTCAGCTTCGGTAATTTCTTCCGCTTCTTTCTCTGCCTCTTCATCTTCAGCCGGCGGTAACAATGTGTCCTCATCTTCATCCTGCGGATAAATAATATTGATTCCCTTACTCTGCAGATACTCCATCATAAAATCAATTGCTTCCGCAGAATTTACAGATGGAGGAAGGATATCGTTCACTTCACTGTCCGAAAGAATATTGCTGTTCGCTTTCGCACGGGACTCCAATTCCAACAGTTTTTCTACAGGAAAACCTGCAGGCATCAGGGCAAGCAGTTCTTCACTTGCTTCTAATACCGGTTGTAATGCTTCAAAGCTTTCTGCTTTTTGCTTTTCAGGTTCTGCCAGCTCATTTTTATTTTTCTGTTTTAATGCCTGCTTATCTGCAGGAGAACTGTTTTTGGGCGCACTTATCTTTTTCTCAGCAGCCGGTTCTTTTGCAGAAGGCTTATTTACCGCTTTCTTCCTGTTCTGACCTACATTTGCTACCGAATTTATCTCGTCGTTATCTGTTACTTTTGCTGCTGCCTTTTTCGCAGCGGCTTTCGTTTCCCTGACAACTTTTACTTCCGCTTTTTCGGCGTCTGTCGTCTTAGTTTCCGGTTCGGCATTTGTCTTTTTGGATTCAGTTTTAGTAATCGCATCCAACTTTGCTACAGGTTTTTTGGTTTCGACAGGTTTTGCCGCAGATTTCTTTTCTTCTGTTTTAACGGCTGCTTTTTTTGCTTCTTTCACCGCAGATTTCTTTGCTTCTGCTTCAACTGCCGGTTTCTTTGCTTCTTTCACCGCAGATTTCTTTGCTTCTGCTTCAACTGCCGGTTTCTTTGCTTCTTTCACCGCAGATTTCTTTTCTTCTGCTTTAACTGCCGGTTTCTTTGCTTCTTTTACTGCAGATTTCTTTTCTTCCTGTTTAGCGGCCAGTTTTTTTGCTTCTTTCACTGCAGATTTCTTTTCTTCCTGTTTAGCTGACGGTTTCTTTGCCGTTTCCGGCTTGGCAGCAGACTGCTTTGCTTCCTTCGGTTTAACCTGAAGCTTTTCCGAAATCTTTTTATCAGTCTCAGCTTTTTTCGTCGTTGCTTTTTTTGCCTGCTTTTTAGCCTCTTCCGGTTTGGTTTCTGCAATACCTGCAGGCTTTTTTGCTTTAACAACAGGTTTCTTCACATCAGGTTTGACTGAAGCTTTTGCAGATTCCTTCTTCGCGGTCTTTTCCGGCATCTTTTTGGATATTACATCCGCTGCGGGTTTTACAGCCGCCTTCTTTGCTTTGCCATCCTGTTTTACCGCTTTTTTCGGTTTCGCCGCAATCGTTTCTTCTGCAATTTCCATATTCAGTTTTTTGTTGGATTTCTTCTTGTTAGTTGCCATACAGATTTGTAATCTTCCCTCTTAACTCATTGCATATTTTTACCTCTTCATGAAATCTAGGATCATTCATGCTTGCATACGTATCTGCAAGGCGCCTGTGATCCTCATAGGCACGCTGTAGAAAATTCTGCTGCATTTTACGGATACAGTCGTCCGCAATCCGCTTCCGGTCTTCTTCATCGGTTGCAAAATCTTCTCCAGCCAAAATTCTTGCGGTTTCCGTATTGATATCTGCGTCACCAGCTGCAAACAAGCTCTCTTTGACCATGGAAAAATCAGCGTTTTCCAATTTGCAAATTTTTTCATAGATGCTCTGACGGACAGGAGACACAAAACCAATCTGCTGTAAGATTTCCCTGTAAAAATCTATCATGCCGGAATACCGGAAGAATAACAATAACAAATTACTTTCTGCCTGCTCCAGTACGCTGGGAACCGGTTGCGAATATTGCCCGGAAGTTTGGGGAACCGCATTGTTGCGGAGCGAACGCGCCACAGTTTTTTTCCTGTATTCCCCCCTGATCAGGCCTTCATCGATGACCAGTTGCTGCGCCAGGAACTTAATGTACCCGGCAGCTTCTATCTCTGTACTGCACTCCTGCAGGTACGGAATTATATTCGACACACATTGAACTTTTCCTGCCAGATTCGAAACATTATTTTTGGAAATCGTGTAACGGATCTGAAATTCTGTACCATTCCACGCATTTTTTACCAGGCTTTCAAAGGCTTCTCTGCCAACGTGGCGGACATATTCATCCGGGTCCTTGCCTTCCGGCACATTCAGCACCCGGACCGAAAGTCCCGCTTTTTTGGCAATACTGACCGCCCGTACCGCATTGCGCCGTCCCGCGTCATCACTGTCATAGGCAAACACAACATTCTCTGTAATACGGTGAAGCAGTTTCGCATGCTGCTCGCTAAACGCAGTCCCCAAGGAAGCTACAACCCGGTTAATTCCGGCTGCATGAAGGCTGATGGCATCCATGTAGCCTTCCACGATAATCGCTTCCTTCGCTTCACGAATCGGCTTGAGAGCCACATCCAGGCCAAACAAGGTCTCCCGTTTCTGAAAGATATCGGTTTCACCTGTATTCAAATACTTTGGGAGACCGTCGTCCATCACGCGGCCACCGAAAGCAATCACTTTTCCCCGCGGATCCTTGATAGGAATCATCACCCGGTTGACAAAAAAATCGCTGTAATGACCGTTCTTATTCCGTATCAGCCCTGCAGCAGCAAGCTGTTCCAACGTACAGCCTTTTTTCACCATGTTCGTCTGCAGCGCATTAAAAGAAGGCTGGGAAAAGCCCAGGGAAAAGCGTTCAATAATCGTATCGGTAATTCCCCTGTTATGAAAATAATCCAGCGCTGCTAATCCGGCTTTTGTTTTATGCAGGCATGCAGAAAAATAACGACAGGCCAAATCGTTAACCCGGTACATGTCTTTTCGTTTTTCTTCCCTGCGGACATCAGCCGCCGTCCGATGCGATTCGGGAATGGGGATATTGGCACGCGCAGCCAGCGATTTGACCGCTTCCGGGAATGTGCTGTTCTCTATTTTCTGTACAAAGGTAAATACATCTCCCCCGGTATGACAACCGTAACAGTAAAAAAACTGTCGTTCCTTATCCACACTGAATGAAGGTGTCTTTTCCCCGTGAAACGGACAGCAGGCCCAATAGTAACGCCCTTTTTTCTGCAGCGAGATGTAACCACCAATGACATCGACGATATCAGAGCTGTCTTTTACCTGTTTTTTAAAATCTTCATACTGCTGATCCATCAATCGTAGGTTCCTTATTATCGAATTTCAATTACTTATTCTATATTTCAAAAAAAAATCCTCTTTTTTCACGCAAAAACACTTGACACGTTAGTTTAAGGAAACACTGATTAATAAAAAAACGTAAGCGACTGTTTTGTATTCAGTCGCTTATCCGCTGCTCCTGTTATGAAATTCAATAAGACTCTTTCATCAATATCTTTATATAAAAACACGGATTCATTTTATTAACTGTTTCTTTTATTCGCTGACCTTTGGCACAAAGTGCTGATTGAACATCCTGACAGCGCTTAAATCTGTCAGCCCTGCCACATAATCCACAATCGCCGTCATTTTGCCGAAGCGGTCAAAATTCAACTGAACATCTTCCGGAAGCAGCTGTGGTTCCTTTTCATACATATCCAGCAGACTCATGATCACATGCTCTGCTTTCTGGTGTTCCTTTTCCAGTGCAGGGCATTCATACACGTAAGCAAACATAAAGTCGCGGAACTCCTCTACCGCTTCGTCATAATACGAATCTAAAATTATTTTATCTTTACCGGCAGAGCATTCAACAATATTGTGAACCAGTATGTCCAGAATCTGGGATGGCTGTGTTCCCAAACGCATGGCCACAATCCCCGGCAGTTTATCAGGACCGGCCAGCCCGACCCGGATACTGTCATCCAAATCGGAACACAAATAACAGATACGGTCGCAACGGCGTACAATAGCGCCTTCCAGCGTACCCGGGAGTTTTTCCCCGGTATGACACAAGATGGCATCCTGTACTTCCGCAGTCAGATTCAGACCTCGTCCCTGCCGGCCATAATATGTAACCACCCGGATACTTTGCTCGTTATGTGTAAAATGACCCGTATATTTATTGATGGCCCGCTCCCCGGCATGACCAAAAGGCGTATGTCCCAGATCATGGCCCAGTGCAGCAGCTTCAATCATATCTTCATTCAGGCGCAACGCACGACCGATCGTACGGGAAATCTGTGAAACCTCCATGCTGTGGGTCAGACGGGTACGATAATGATCGCCCGGTGACAGATAGACCTGGGTTTTATGCTTCAGGGACCGGAACGCTTTGCTGTGGATAATACGGTCCCGATCCCGCTGGAACGCGGTGCGCAAATCATCCTGCGGCTCCTCCGACAGACGGTGGGAAGCTGCGCTCTTACAGGCCCAGGGCATCAGATTCTTCTGTTCCAGCCGTTCTGTATATTCTCGAACATTCATAATCAGTATAGCTGCTCCTTACCGGCGGGCTGCATTATTCTTATAATAATAATCCAGAATAATACCGGCAGTCTCTTCAATAGCACGATTCGACACATTGATAATCATGCAGTGCACCCGCCGCATGATCCCTTTGGCATAATCCAGTTCTTCGTTGATGCGGTCCACATCTGCATATGTAGCATCTTCAGAAAGTCCCATCGCTTTCAGACGGGTCATACGGATATCGGTCAGTTTGTACGGATCGATCAGGAGACCGATAATTTTATGATGCGGTACCTTGAACAGTTCCGGCGGGGGAACGACTTCCGGTACTAAGGGGACATTAGCTACTTTAAGCTGTTTATGAGCCAGGTACATGGACAACGGCGTTTTAGATGTGCGCGATACACCGATTATAACGATATCCGCCTTCAAAAGGCCCAACGGATTCTTACCATCATCATACTTAACCGCAAATTCTACCGCTTCTACACGTTTGAAATATTCATGGTCCAGCGCATGAATCAATCCCGCCTGGTTTTTGGGAAGCAATCCGGAATTCTTCTGGATGGCCCGCAACATAGGACCCAGAACATCAACCACCTGTATCTGCAATTCCACAGCTCTGTCCGCAAGATGTTCACGAAGGCGCGGGTTTACAATCGTATAACACACTACGGCCTTATGTCGTGCCGCTTCCTCCAGAGCCGCGTCAATCTGTTCTTTATTATTTATATAAGGAACCCGTATCACATCAAACTTTGTTTCCGTAAACTGGCTGACCGTTGCCTTAATAACAGACTCAGCCGTTCCGCCAATTGAATCTGACAATGCGTAGATAATCGGGTTACTGTCAGTCATGATGACTCACTTCCCTTCCCTCTGCAATATCAACAAACAGCTTTGTAAAATTCGTTTTGGTAATCCGGCCTACAATCTCATAGTCATTTGTTTTTTTATCGACACAACGAACCACGGGGAGGCTGTCGATTTGATTATCAATTACCTTCCTTGCCGCAGCAGCTACCGTCGTATCGGGAAAAACCATGACCATTTTTGAAAGCGGTGTCATCGCCATGACGACAGGTATCGTCTTCATATCACCATTACTGTTGGTAGCCAGTTTCAGAAGATCTTTACGTGAAACAACACCAACCAGCAGATTTCTCTCATCCACTACATAGACCGAGCCAACATCGGCTACAAACATGCTGATTATAGCATCATATGCACTTTTTGAATTTTTGATTACGACCGGCGATGACTGGATATCAGATACCAAAATAACAGAAACCTCTTCCGTCAGTAATCCCAGCGTACTTTTGCCATTAAAGAAATAGCCGACTTTGGGGCGCGCGTCAATCACGCCGCTCATGACCAAAATGGCCAGATCGGAGCGCAACGCCGCCCTTGTCACATTTAATTTATCCGCAATGTGCTGTCCTGTAATAGGACCTTCCAGCCTGACAATTTCCGCAATTTGTTTCTGTCTAGATGTTAAGCCTATTTTACTCAGTCCTTTCAAGCGCAACGCGCAACCCGGTCTTCCCGACTTTAATAACTATAGTACTGTACATTTTTTTAGCTTCAGGGCACATATAAGACGCCATAATATCCACGTACCAGCCATTTAATATACACTAATTATAGTATTAATTTTCTGTTTTGTAAAGGAACTGCTAAATTCCGGCCTGTTCTTTTAATGCTGCAGCTTTATCTGTGTGTTCCCACGGAACATCAATATCGGTCCGCCCCATATGTCCGTACGCAGCAGTCTGTTTGTAAATAGGACGGCGCAGATCCATGCTGCGGATAATACCCGTCGGACTTAAGGAGAAGTTTTTGCGTACCAGTTCCGCAATCTTGTCGTCTGCAATGACGCCGGTACCAAAAGTATCTACCAAAATAGAAACAGGCTGCGCTACACCGATCGCATACGCCAACTGAATCTCACAACGCTTTGCCAGCCCTGCCGCCACAATATTTTTAGCCACATAACGTGCTGCGTACGCAGCGGAACGGTCCACCTTGGAAGGATCCTTACCGCTAAATGCGCCGCCCCCATGACGGGCCATACCGCCATAGGTATCCACAATAATTTTACGTCCTGTCAGACCGCTGTCCCCCTGGGGACCGCCAATCACAAAACGGCCGGTGGGATTGATAAAGTATTTAGTATTTTCATCCAACAGTTCTGCAGGTACCACTTCCTTGATAACCAGTTCAATCATATCCTTGCGGATCTGTTCCTGGGTCGCATCGGGATCATGCTGGGTGGAGATGACAACGGTATCCACACGCACCGGTTTTTCATCTTCATATTCTACCGTTACCTGGGTTTTTCCGTCAGGACGCAAATAGGTCAACGTTTTGTTCTTTCGAACTTCGGTAAGCCTGCGTGCCAGTTTGTGGGCCAGGGAAATCGGCAGCGGCATCAGTTCCGGTGTTTCATCACAGGCATAGCCGAACATCATGCCCTGATCACCGGCGCCGGCTTCGTCTTCCGCAGCGGAACCTTCTTTTGCTTCCTTAGATTTATCTACGCCCATAGCAATATCACTGGACTGTTCGTCAATGGAAATCAACACACCGCAGGTAGAACCGTCAAAACCGTATTTTGCCCTGTCATAGCCGATACCCAACACTGTTTCTCTGGCAATTTTGGGAATGTCCACAAAACAGGTCGTTGAAATTTCACCTACGATATGGATCTGGCCGGTAGCTACTACGGTTTCACAGGCAACCCTGCCATTAGGGTCTTCCGCTAAAATTGCATCCAGGATCGCATCCGAAATCTGATCGGCAATTTTATCCGGATGTCCTTCCGTAACGGATTCAGAAGTAAATAATTTGCGCATTTTTATGCTCCTTTCCTTAAAAAAAGATGCCCTCGCACATGTGAGAGCATCTTAAAAATATTATGATCTCATCTTGCGATTTCTCGTAAGGACTTAGCACCGTTTGACAATCTTGCAATTGCAATGGTTGCTGCGGCTTCACTGGGCCAGTTCCCTCCACCGCTCGTGATGAGCTTTATTTAATTATCGTAACCATTATAACAGAAATTTTTAGCAATGCAACCGTTTCACAGTAATTTCACAGCAGAAATGTTTTTCCGGTTTCAAAAAACAATTTACAATAAGCAAAACAATCAAAAAGAGTAACACTCTCAAACAGATCAATGCCGTTTTGCCATCACACGGTCCAGCAGGATGGAAGCTACCTCATCTTTGGAAAGAATCTCCAGTGCTTCCACTGTTCCGTCCGGATACAAAAACTTGACAATGTTGGTGTCCGTATTAAAGCCGGCGCCTTTCAGCGAAACATCATTGGCAACGATCATATCCAGATTTTTCTTTTTCACTTTATTCGCCGCATTCTCCAGCAGGTTTTGCGTTTCTGCCGCAAATCCCACTAAAAACTGTTGCTTTTTCATTCCGCCCAGTGTTTTCAAGATATCAGGATTTTGATCCATCACAATGGTCATTCCGTCTTCCGGGTGAATTTTTTTGATTTTCTGATCCGCTACAGAACGCGGCTTAAAATCAGCAACCGCGGCAGCTTTAATCACAATATCCGTATCCGGATACACGGCAAGACAGGCGTCCAGCATCTGCTGCGTCGTTTCCACCCGAACTACCTTGGCATAGGGCGGCGGCGTCAAAGCGGAAGGACCTGTGATCAACGTCACGTCCGCACCCCGCAGCAAAGCCTGTCTGGCGATGGAGTATCCCATCTTTCCACTGCTCCGGTTCCCAATAAAGCGCACCGGATCAATCGGTTCACGGGTACCGGCCGCTGTAACCATTACTTTCAGGCCACGCATATCGCCTTCCCGCTGTGCCAGAAAGCGCTCCAGATACGCAATGATTTCCGGAACTTCCGGCAGACGGCCGGCGCCGGATGTACCGCAGGCCAGTTCCCCGCTGGCGGGTTCCATAACGGTAATCCCCCTGCTGACCAGTGTTTTCAGGTTATCTTGAGTAGCAGTATTCTCATACATGCCCGTATTCATAGCCGGACATACGATTTTCGGGCAGGAAGCTGCGAGGAGTACCGTACTTAGCAAATCATCAGCCAGACCGCAGGCCATTTTAGCAAGAATATTCGCCGTAGCCGGCGCCACCAGGAGCAGGTCCCCCCAGTTTGCCAGGGCAATGTGCTCTACGTTAAATTCATCCCGTCCGTCCCACATGGAAACGGCACACTTGTGCCCGCTGATTTCAGCAAAAAGCAACGGGGAAACGAATTTCGCCGCATGCTCCGTCATGACAACACGAACCTCGGCTCCCTGTTTCCGCAGCTTGCTGACAAGGTCAACCGCTTTAAAAATGGCAATACCGCCTGTTACGCCAAGAACAATTTTTTTTCCCTTCAGCATAATCATTGCTCCATTACTTTTTACGGGTATAAGTAATTTTTTTCTCGCCAACTTCCTTCAATGCGATGCTGACCTCTTTTCCGGGAAGAGACTGCCCCGGTTTTGTCAGTTCACGGGCACGTTTGGCAGCCAGTATAGCCAGGGTATACTTACTATCAACCATTGTCGCCAGTTTATCAATTGAGGGATTCACCATGCTCATAATTTTGCCTCCTGAAAATCAATTAATTATTTTTCTGTATTCTGTAACATCTTATCAACCAAAAAATACGTACGTCCTGCACGATAACGCTCTGCTTCCAACAAGGTCAAAACACGCTTCGTTGCTTTTTCCGCTACATCATTGACGATAATATAATCATACTCGCTGGCATAGCTCAGTTCGCTGGTTGCCGCTTTCAGGCGCTTTTCAATTACTTCTTCCGCATCCGTACCGCGTTTATAGATGCGGGCGCGCAATTCTTCCAACGAGGGCGGCACCACAAAAATAAATACGCCGTCAGGAAAAACCTTTTTAATCTGAAGCGCACCCTGGATATCAATTTCCAGCAAAACATCTTTGCCTTCATTCAGCAAATTCATTACATAAGGCTTCGGTGTACCGTAATAATTACCGTAAACCTGGGCGTATTCCAGCAGTTCGCCCCGGAATATCATGTCCTTTACCTGGGCAACGGTTTTAAAAAAATAGTCCCGGCCGTCCACTTCTCCTTCTCTGGGTTCCCGTGTCGTAACAGAAACCGAATAGGAAAGCTCCGGCAGTTCTTTACGCAACAGACTGCATATCGTTCCTTTCCCGGCGCCGCTGGGTCCGGATACGACAAGCAACAGTCCCTGTGGTTTATCTGACTTATTTTTCATTGTGGCTCCATCTCCTCCGTATCCGGATTAAACCGATTTGCGACTGTTTCCGGCTGTATCGCCGACAAGACTACATGGCTGCTGTCGGTAATGATCACAGCGCGCGTCTTTCTGCCATACGTGGCATCAATCAGCAGCCCTTTATCCCTCGCCTCCGAAATAACCCGTTTGACCGGCGCTGATTCCGGACTGATCACCGCAATGATGCGATTGGCAGAAACCATATTGCCAAAACCGATATTGATCAACTGAATACTCATACCTGCTCCTGTTCTACATTATTCAATGTTCTGGACCTGCTCCCGTATCTTTTCAATTTCGGCCTTTACGTCCACCACAATTTTTGCCAGTTCAAAATCATTGGCTTTTGATGCAATGGTATTGGCTTCCCGGTTAAACTCCTGAACAAGGAAGTCCAGCTTGCGCCCAACCGGCTGGCCTGCATCCAAAATAACCCGGAACTGACGGATGTGACTCTTCAACCGCACAATTTCCTCTGTAATCGCTACCCGGTCTGCAAAAATGGCAACCTCCTGCAGCACGCGGTCAGGATCTGCCGTAATCTTTTTATCCGCCAGTAAAGCATCCAGCCGTTCGTTCAGCTTAGCCTGATACTCTGCTACCACCTGCGGAGAACGTTTTTCAATTTCCAGCACATTGCGTTCAATCAACTCCAACCGTTGATAGAAGTCTGCCGCAATATTATTGCCTTCAGCCTCCCGCATGGCCACCAGCGCTTCCACCGCCTGGTCCACAGCCTGTTTAATCTTAGGCCAGTAAGCGTCGCAATCAAACAGTCCCTCTTTTGCTGTAATCACTTCCGGGCAACGCGCCAGATACAAAATTTCTGCCTGCTCACTGATGGACGGAGACGGGATGCCAATCGCCTGCCCTACCTCCTGCAGTGCATTGTGATAGGCTGCCGCCAGCGCTTTATCAACAGTCACATTCACCGCGCCCTGATCCGTGTATCTGGCAGTCACAAAAACATCAATACGGCCTCTGGATACAGAAGCTAAAATCGTTTTGCGGATCTTGTCTTCCAACGGATTCAGAAAATGCGGCAAACGGATTGCCGTTTCATTGTAGCGGTGGTTGACAGACTTGATTTCAATCGTAACAGAAAAGTTTTCCTCTTCATAACATCCCCGGCCAAAGCCGGTCATGCTTTTAACCATTGTGTGGTCCTCCCATCTTAGCGGATTGATGCCGGATCCACATCAAAGCGGCGTTCTCCGCAATATTTGTCAGAAATTAAAATGGAATACCGCTGTGACGGGTTAAACTGTGAACTGTCAAAATAAAACTGCATTTCAAGAACAGCAATCTTTTCTGTGTTTGCCTTGTTCTCTTCTTTTTTTTCATTCCTTGTCAGCTGTTTTCCGTCATCGGGTTGCGATCCGTTATTACCTTTTTCCTGCTTTGTAACACGGTTGATCATCTCGTGATGTAAATACGTGGATGCATACGGCGCCAGCACGGTTTTATCCTGTACCAGTTTCACCGAATACTCTCCTTCCTGCAAAACAACAGGCGTATTCAGTCTTGCCCCGATCAGGGTAATTCCCTCATACTCCTGAATTGCCTTTCTGATTTCTGCCAGTTCCGGTACCCGCGAGTCTTCCACCTTATCCCGGGCATGAATCGCGGCCAGCAAATACGGCGTATACACAAAAATCGTTTCATTCTGCCGGTAGGGGTTTTTCAAAGAGCGTTCCGGAATAAGCCAGGGATTGGTCAGCTGATACAGCGTTTGCTTATCCTGCTTGCTGGCAACTCCGTACTGGATTGCTTTCATCATATTTTCATCTGTCATGGGAGTCAGTGCAAAACACTGCGCCACAAAGCTGCAAAATAAGAGCGTAAGGAAAACTTTTTTCATACCGATTCCTCCGAAAGATATTTTGAACGAAATATGTGGTATACTTGATAACAAAGAAACTGTACCGATATTATAAACCATTGTGGAAATGAACGCAACCACAAATAAATTAAAGAAAAAGGAAGATACATTATGAATTTGGAAGGTATTACGTTATATTCACTGACGGCGTATCTGAAACAGGAAGTCACAGGAAGCCGGATTTACAAAATCGGTATGCCGTCAAATCATATGGTGTATTTTTCCCTGAAAAGGGAATCTGACACAATTCATTTAATTATGGATGTCAACCCTGCCACTCCCGCCATCCGGCTTACAACCGAAGCGCCGGACAATCCGCAGGAGCCTCCGGCTTTCTGCATGCTGCTGCGCAAACATCTGGAAGAAGGAAGAATTACCCGGATCCGTCAATATGGACTGGACCGTGTGATCGAACTGGAAATCAGCCTGTTAGGAAGAAGCAGTCAGATCCTTACAAAACAAATTATCATGGAACTCACAGGCAAAAACGCCAATCTGATTTTCGCGGAAAACGGAAAGATCCTGGACAGCCTGAAACATGTCAGCCCTTATATGAACTCCGTTCGTGTAATCCAGCCCGGATATGCCTACAACCCGCCGCCACCACAGCCAGGGTTGGATATTTTGACTGTTTCTCCGGCAACGATCGTTGCTGCCATCCCCGATGAAGTGACCAGTTCATTATGGAAGCAGCTGGTCAAAGCAACCACCGGTATCGGCAAGGCTTCTGCGTTACAGCTTCTTTCCGCCGCAAACATTCCGTTAAGCGCTACCTACCTCACACCTATGGACCGAAACCGCCTGATTTCCGTAATTACTGATTTACAAAAATATCTAACAGAAAAAAACATAACGCAACCATTTACTGCCATTGTCACCAAACGTAATCAGTGCCAGACCATTTTCCCTTACGAGATTGCTTATGTTCCGGAAGACTGCCATTCTGAATTTTTCCCCAATATTAATGAAGCATTATGTTATGCAGCCCGGTTACAGCCGGCAAAACTGCCCGAGCAGGAAGTATTACAGAAAGCAATTCAGTCCGAGTTACGAAAAACCGATAAAAAAATCAGCGTTTTGCAGCAGGACCTGTCCCTTTCCAACGATGCGGAAAAGTACCGTGTCATGGCAGACAGCCTGATGGCTGCACTGTATCAGGTTCAAAAGGGAGCCGCTTCCTGCACGATTCCCAATATTTATGACGGCACATCTCTTCCGGTAGCCTTATCTCCCATACTGACCCCCGCTGAAAACGCACAAAAGTATTACAAAAAATACAATAAACTGAAACGGGCCCAGGAAGAAATCGCTATCCAGTTAGCCGAAACAAAGGAGATGCAGAACTATCTGGAAAGTGTGGAAGAAAGCCTGCATTTCGTAACCACGAGACAGGAAACGGAAGAAATTAAAGAAGAGTTGCAAAGAGCAGGCATCCTTCCTGTTCCCAAACGAAAAACACCAACCTCCGTCAAATCATCGCCTGTTCAAATTATATTTTCTGAGTCAACCACAATTTACATCGGCAAAAACAATCGTCAAAATGAAGATGTGACTTTCAAAATCGGTACGGGCAGCGATCTCTGGCTGCATGTACAGAAAATCCCCGGCAGCCACGTATTACTGAAAACCATCCTGCCCGAACCGGAGCCGCAAGCGTTGGAAGCCGCCATACAATTAGCCGCCTGGTTCAGCAAGGCCCGCGGCAGCAGCCAGATTCCCGTAGACTGTGTACCCCGGCGTTTTGTGAAAAAGCCGTCTGGCGCGAAACCGGGTTTTGTCATATTTACAAATCAAAAAACATTCTATATCACGCCGGACGAGGAATATATCAACCGCTTATTACAAAAGAACAAGGCAAAATGATTATCCAAAATAATGTCATCTAACTGAAATGATTCAACACGATCCATTCCATGCAAATCGCCCTTAATATGGTAAATATCATTTTTCAGCAAGAAGAATAAAATACCGCAGCATTCAGAAAAAACTGAATCCCTGCGGTATTTTTTCATCTGAAACACAACTTAATGTTTGGCTACAATTAACCTCGTCAGTTTTCCGTCCGTTAATTGCATAAACTGGTTATATTCATGCTTATGATCAGGCGTAGGATCGTACCGCATAATGATAAACTTTGGATCGGTACGATCGTCCAACGAAGCAAGTTTGCCTTTGTAACATTCCAACACTTCTGCCTTTGTCATGCCAATCTGAATTCCGCTTCCCGTCTTGTACCCATTTCCGGTCATATAATACGCATCCGGTCCATAGGACGGCGGCAACGGTTTTCCATCGGTTTCACCATGATCCCTGATTTCGTTGAACACAAGACCGGAATACTTAAATTCTGTTAAGCCGGCGGTCTGCTTCTTCTCAATCGGTTCTCCCAGTATCACCGCAATTTCTTTCCAGCGGCATCCGATGCCGACACCCATCACAGCATCGCCTTTAATTTTTGGAGCAACAGCAGCTTTCATCCATTCTACATGATCCTGTTTCAATGTTTTACGTAATTCTTCAGTTTCAGATTTAAATTTGGCGTCCGCCTTTCCATACTTTTCGCCCAATTCTTTCAGCCTGTTGTCTATTTGTTCCAAACCGGCTTTGTGTTTGTGTGCTAACTCATCGATTGCTGCGTCCAACGCCTTCCCTTCCAGACCTTCCGGAATTTTAATCAGTTGAACCTGTTTCAGTTCATCCAAAATCTGCGCTTTTTCCTTATTATATTTTTCTTCTTCCCCACAACCCGTAACAAACATTGCTGCCGTAATCAGAAAAAACATAAATAATAACAACAGCCTGCGACGGAATCCTTGCAAACAATTCATTTGTTCCAACCTTTCAGGATCAATCCGGAAGCTCTGCCAAACCCGTTTGCCCATGTATCTGCAACAAGCATATAAACAAAGATAGGCAGAATGTTCCCTTAAAAAATATAAATCAGAGTGACCTTCCGTTTATACCTCTTCTCCTGAAGGAGCTGCTTTATGAGGCATCAGGTTTACCCATTTCACAAACTCATCCTGGTCCAGCTGTACCACAAACCGTAATCCATTTTCCATCTGGGCAGCCACCACGTGCCAGGTTTTGTTGTCCCCGCCAAGAATCGCGCCGGCCAAAGCGCCTAACGGGCCAAAAATAGCCAGTCCTACGATACCCCAGCCGAGGCTGAATTTCTTTTCGTTTTCCTGCGTCACTTCTTCATAAAATGAAATATTGTCTTTAATTCCGATTTTCTCTGAAGAAAAAATACCGGTAGAAACATTTAACACAAAATCATTGTTTAACAAACCCGGAGTTATCAGTTCAGCCTTAACCTCTTCCTGCTGACTGTCCGTACCGCCTAAATATTTTGCCATATCGGATTATCCTCCTTTACTGCCCTACATTAAGTTCATTATTTTAATCTTATTCTTTACTCTTGCTATAGCGTAATTATTATAACACTATCAAACAGTTAATATCTTGACTTTTATGTGAAAAGATTTTTGAAAGCCAGATGTTAAGGAAACACTGATTAATTCGTCTGCACGCTGACCGGTGCTTTTTGTGACTGACTGCGTCAATGTCCCTCAACGCAGCTACGGATGGCCCTCGGGGCATTTCCTTGTCAGTCGCAAAAAGCCCTCGGTTATCGTACAAACTCATTTAATCAGCGTTTCCTTAAACGCTTACATCTTCGTTATGCGTGAGCCGGAAGAAAATCAGTAATGAAACAATGGAAGTCAGGGTCAGAATAGTCGAATAGGCAGCCGCGTTACCGAAATTGCTGCGGATGACTTCCGCGTAGATCGCAACCGTCAGGGTGCTGGTACTGCTGGTATACAAAATGATGCTGGAACTTAATTCACTGATCAGGGTGATCCAGCTCATGATCGCGCCGGCCAAAACACCCGGCAGCATCATCGGCACCATGATCTTACGGAAAGATTTAAACTCGCTGGCGCCCAGACTGACTGCCGCTTCTTCCACGCTTGGGGAAATCTGGGAAATGATTGCCGTGCTTGAACGGATCGTATAAGGCATACGCCGAATCGTCAGGGAAATGATGATAATCAGAGCGGTACCGGACAAGACCAACACCCCTGAATTGAAGCCAGACAGCAATGCAATACCTAACACGGAACCCGGAATAATATACGGGAACATGGTCAGCGTATCCAGGATATTTGTAAGCAAAGAAGGTTTGCGTGCAGTAAGATACGAAATCAGGATACCCAAAACAACGACAATTCCGATTGCGCAAATACCGAAAGCATAGGTATTAAAAATAGAAATATTGTCTTTGGAGAACAGCGTATTCTCATAATTCATAAAAGAAAACTTTCCGGTATAAACCGCGCCGCCTACGGTTTCCAGGAAAGAAGTGAAAATAACCGTCAGCTGCGGAAGCATGGCAATAAACGCCACTCCGTATACAAACAGATACGCAAAAAACTTCTGGCTTCCTTTTGCATACACCGGCTGCATAGGCTTTAACGCCGTCATAGCGTAAGAATAATGTTTTGCCATCATACGCTGCAGGAAGAACAGGAACAACGTAATGACGACTACAATCACGCACAGGGCCGCCGCGAAATGATCGTCCGTACTGACTTCGCCCATGAACTGTGTGTAAATCAGAACCGGGAACGTTTTAAATCCTTCCCCAATCAGCATAGGCGTACCAAAATCGGAGAACACCCTCATAAAGACCAAAAGCGAACCTGCCAGCAATGAAGGCATAACCAGCGGAAGGATGATCCGGGTCACACGCTGGAAGGCATTGCAGCCCAGGCTTTCCGCCGCTTCATTTAAGGAACTGTCCAAATTTTTCAAAGCGCCGGAAACATACATATAAATCAGTGGAAACGACTGCAGCGAAAAAACCAGGACAATGCCTGCAAACCCGTAAATACCGCCGAACTGGATACCAAAAAGACTGTTAATCAACTGCGTAATAAAACCATTGCGCCCCAACAGCTGGATCCATGCGTATGCACCGATAAAAGGCGGTGATAAATACGAAATGACAATTAAAATATTGACATATTTGCTGTAAGGTATTTTAAAGCTGCGAAGTACATACGCCATAGGCAAACCGATAATTGCCGCCAGCAGCGTGGCGCAAACCGTTACCTTGAAACTGTTGACCAACGTGCTCCAATAGAACTTGCGGCCAAAAAACTTAGTAAAATAATCAAAGGTCAGCGCATGTGTTTCCGGATCCACTACACTCTGGTACATAATTAAAAATAGCGGATACACGACAAACAAAAGGAAAAAGCATAATATTACCAATGTAAATCCGGTCCAGATGTTTGGCTTCTTCATGCGTCTTCACCACCAATTCGCCTGCCATTTATGTCTTCTGTCTGAATAATCAGCGAGCGCATTCCATCCTCTGTAAATACATTGATGCGTTCTGCTTCAACACGCAATTTAACAGCAGTATGATTCGGAATGATCCGTCCCACGTCCGAAGGCGTAATCACTTCCACTTCCTGACCGTCGGACATGGTCAGGAAGTAATGGGTAGAAATGCCCAGGAATACGCTGTAATTCACAACTGCGTCCAGACCTTCCCCATCCATGTGTACCGTAAACTCTTCCGGACGGACGGCAACCGTTACAGGGATATCTGCCGTCCCACAGGCGGCAGCATATTCGGAAACAGCTGCAGCATCCAGCGTCTGCATGGGCACCTGGTATTTTCCGAAGGAAAGAACCTGCTGCGCCCCGTTTTTTCGGATAACCGCTTTAAAAATATTTGACAGGCCAATAAATGTAGATACAAAACGATTGGCCGGCCGCTGATAAATGTACTGCGGAGAACCTACCTGCTGGATGACGCCGTCATGCATTACGGCAATACGGTCCGAAACCGCCAGGGCCTCTTCCTGGTCATGGGTCACATACACTGTGGTAATGCCGACCTGCTGTTGAATGTTTTTGATTGCATTCCGCATTTCCACCCGCAGTTTTGCATCCAGGTTAGATAACGGTTCGTCCATAAGCAGTACCTGCGGATGAATCACGATAGCCCTTGCCAGCGCAACGCGCTGCTGCTGACCTCCGGAAAGTTGTGTAGGCATTCGGTCTTTCAAGTGTCCGATCTTGACTACATCCAAAATTTCAGCAACAGACTTTTCAATTTCTGCCGCCGGAACTTTCCGCTGCTTCAAGCCAAAAGCCACATTATCGAAAACGGACATATGGGGAAAGATTGCATAATTCTGGAATACCATGCCCATATTCCGCTTGTTGACGGGAATATCATTGATTACGTTACCATCGACTTTAATCGTTCCGCCTTCAATGGAATTAAAGCCGATAATCATACGCAATAACGTTGTTTTCCCGCAACCGGATGGGCCTAATAACGTAAAAAACTCTCCCGGATGGATTTTCAGAGACAAGCCGTTGATTACGGTTGTATCCTCATATTTTTTAATTACATTATCAACATCAATTGAAACGCTCATCACCATTCTCCTTACCATAAATACAAAATGGCGCCAATTCATATATTGGCGCCATTCATAGCTTCAGCACAAATTGATTACGGAATGACCCCGCAGTTCCTTATGCCGTTTTACAACTACATGGATTTTTCCAGATGTTTGGTAAATTCCTTGGTGAATTTTTCTTTGTTTTCGGAAACCCACTTTTCATTAAATTTCGGAGCAATTTTGATCTTGCTGGCCGGCGTCATATAGTCTGCCAGTTTGGCATTCTTACGAAGCGGACGAACCGTTAACGTGGTTCCAACCAGATTCTGGATCTTGTCGCTCAGCATATAATCAACAAACTTCTTTGCATTCTCAGGATGCTTGCAGTTTTTGATAATCTGTACAGACTGGGGAGCGTACAAAGCGCCTTCTTTCGGGAACACAACTTCAACCGGAGCGCCGCTCTTAACCAACGTAGCTGCTGGATCTTCCCAGGTCAGGCCCACAATATATTCTCCGCCTGCCACACCTTTATAAACCTGGCTGGAGCTGTTCATCATCTTACCGTTCAGCTGTTTTAAGAATTTATCACAATAATCCCAGGCTTCTTTGCTGAACGGATCCCCGTTGCCCATATCATACAGCATAACAACCAGAGACTGGAACGCTGAAGAAGAGTTTACCGGATCACCGAAGGCAATTTTGTCTTTCAACGCCGGATTCAGCAGATCGCCAAACCCTTCAATCTTCATGTCGCCTTTCATCTTCTTATTTACAATCATAACTGTCGGATCAGAAAAGGCTGGTGTGAAGAGTTTTGTTGTATTACGGAATTCCTCCATCATATTCGGATCTTCTTTAGAAACATATTCCATGAAAAGTTCTTTTTTGGAAGCTAACATGGCTTCACTGCCGGCCCACAATACATCACCAAGCGGGTTCGCTTTTTCGGAAGCTACACGCTTCACAACTTCGCCCGTACCGGCAACGACTACATTCACTTTAATTCCTGTATCTTTTTCGAAGTTCTTGATTACCGCATTATTCAGGCTTTCACTGCGGGCAGTATATACTGTCAGTTCTTTTGCCGCATTATCCGGTTTCGGACCTTCAGCTTTTTTATCACCGCCGCCGCAACCGCTGAACAACATGGACAGTGACAATACTGCTGTTGCTAAAAATGCTACTGATTTTTTCATGTTCTCTTCCTCCCATTTTTAACAAGCATTCTAAACAAACATATTAAATGATTGTTTAGCTACAAAATAATTATAACACTTCATATTGAATATCTCAAATACAAATTCCGACAAAAACAACCTGTATCTCCTTACGAAATACAGGCTGCTGTTTTCTACTCCTTAAATTCGCATTTCAGATGCTGGCGTTCCGGCATCAGCTTATACTTAACCCGTGGATAGCCTACCATCATACATCCCACCAGTTTCTGTTTGGGATGAATCCCAACCAGATCCAGTAGCGGTTTGTAGCCGGCAATACCGCAGGCCTGAATGAACCCGGCAATTGTCGTTCCCAGACCAACAGCCGGCGCAAACAGTTCCGCATAAGCCAGACATTGCTCGCTGTTGCTGACACCGGTCACATTCAGACGCCTGGTTGATACAAAGATGAGCATCGGTGCATTACGCCCGATAATATCCACCTTTTTTTCATGAAACGTATGCAGCACGGCTTTAAAATACCGTTTGTTGACCGTTCCTTTTTCTACTTCTTCAGCCATCCAGCAAGCGGTCGCCTTACGAATCGCAGCCAGCGTGTCCGGATTGGATATGACCGTAAAATACATGCTCTGGCTGTTACCCGCAGTGGGCGCATAGCGGCAGATATTCAACAATTTTAAAACATCCTCCTGTTTTGGCGGCTGCGGTTTAAACAGTCGCACACTGCGACGGGATCGGAGAAAATCGTAGGCCTGCTGTTCCGAAATAACAGAAGCAGGAACCGGGACCATTTCTTCCCGCGGCGTATATTTATTATTTATAGCGCCTGTAGGACAAATCGCAACGCAATGGCCGCAACTCATACAACCTCGATCCACATGACATTCCGGACCATTCTCTCCCATATCCAGAATACAGGCCGGGCAATCCGCCACACACAGCCCGCACTTTACACATTTATTCCGATCAACTCTTATTAAATCTAACACCGGCACTCTACCAGCCCTCCAGATAAAATGTATTCTCTGCGTTCTTCCATTTTTAATTCAGGATAAAACGATACTATATATTATATCACATCTCAGAAAAAATGCGAATTCTTTTCGTCAACCTCATCCAGAAATGAATTGTAATAACATGTATCTTCAGGCTCGGGCAATGTCGCCAGGCTGACATTGCGTCCGGTCAGTTTAGTGACCGGAAAATTTTCGTCAGACCAGTTATGGCGCGGGTTTGGAACCTGCTCTCTGTTATATAATATAGACAGTCTATTTGTTTGTCTCTTTGTAACTTAACTTACCAGCATTCTATTGTTTGTTCGAGAGAGCTGCCACTGCACCGTGCCGCAAAATCCGACCAAAAGGGACAAATAAAACAGTCGTGGAAATTTAATTCCACGACTGTCAGCATAGATATTTTCTTGCTGTGAAAATTTATCTCCAAACTACTTTCATGATATTACGATAATTTTCATCTAAGTAATTAATGATTACACTGAATAACTGATACACCTCGTTCCCATCCAACTTATCCTTATCGGTAACCAGGCAGACATCAAGCATCAGGTCGCCCCGTTCATCAAAGAACAGCTTAAACGGTTTGTACATCATATTTTGCCCGTTAACCATCTTCAGAAGATCCGCAGCATTTTCGTCTTTCAAAGCCTGCGGAGCAATCTGTACACGGATGATGGAAAAAATACTGTCATCAATAATTACTATGGTCGGAAGCTGTTGTCCTTCCACTCCGAGAAAAGACCGGAACACAACGGTATGTTGTTCGTTCCCTTCAAGTTCTTCCATCTGGAAAACCTTAATCTTCTGTTCCTCCAAAAATGAATTGAATTGTTCAGCTTTGTTGTTCATGTTAAATTCCTCCATTCGTTTAGATTTTCAACAACAAAAATATCTTCTTCTCCAAACCCTTCATAATTAGTTACTTTTTATTTCCGGTTCATCTGTTCGCTGGTCAGTTTGTACATCAGTGCATTACAGATAGCTGCGGCCACGTTGCTGCCGCCCTTGCGGCCAACCGCCACGATGTACGGCACGCCGCTTGCCATAATGATTTCCTTCGACTGTACCACATTGACGAAGCCTACCGGAACACCGATGACCAGCGCCGGTTTTATTTTACCCTCTTTTACCAGTTCGTCCAACCGAACCAGCGCTGTGGGTGCATTACCTACCGCAATGATGACCGGTCCTTTCAGGGTCGCCGCTTTTTCCATGCAGGCGGCGGCACGGGTGCTTCCCGCTTCTTTTGCCCGGGCTGCCACGTCTGGGTCACTCATAAAGCATACGGCGTTCCCGTTCAGTTTGGCCAGTGCGGCTTTATTGATACCCGTCTGTGCCATCTTGGTATCCGTCACAATGGTAAAACCGCCATTTTTCATGATGGCCAGCGTATTAGCTACCACGTTGTCACTGAACCGCATGGTGCGGGCATAATCAAAATCCGCTGCGGTGTGGATGCAGCGTTTGATGATGCTTTCTTTATCCGGATCCAATTTTAACTCGCCTAATTCTTCTGTAATAATTTCAAAACTGCGCTTTTCGATATCCATTGGCAGTACATTTTCCAGGTTCATGTGGTACCTCCTTGTTTCATGAATTCTTATCGATGATACGGTTGCCATACTTTTGCACCTTTTGACTCCGGTAACCCGGACTCTGACAACAATACTATTATACGCAAACAAAAAAATAACGACAATATATCTTCCGTATCATTTCACCTATTTTTCAATTCCTTCCCTGGCAGGAATTCCTTTATCAAAGGGATGCTTGCGTTTGCAAATCTCTGAAACATAATCTGCCAGTTCCAGCAACTCCGGCGACGGGTTGCGTCCTGTCATCACTACTTCCAGATGTTCCGGCTTATGCTTCAGAAAATCAATCAACAGACTTTCATCCAACAGATGAGTTCCGCAGGCGCCGATTACTTCATCCAGTACCAGCAGGTCTGTCTCTTCTTGACGACAGTACGAAGCCAGTTCCTGTATAAATTCATTGTGGCTTTGCAGCACCTCTGCCTTTTCCTGTTCATTCATCTGAAACGAAAACTTGGTCAGCGGTTTGCCGCGGAACACAGTTACTCCCGGCAGCAAGGAAAGAGTATGCAGCTCTCCCGTTTCCCTGCCTTTCAGAAACTGCCCCAGTACAACCTTCAGACCTCTGCCGCTGGCACGCAATATCAACCCCAGCGCAGCTGTGGTCTTTCCCTTTCCGTCACCGGTATAAATATGGATCAGGCCCAGTTTGCTTTTATCCATGTAAGTACTTCTCCCTCAGAATTACAGAAAACGTCAGTCAGTGTTTTCATACCAGTACAACTCCGGCCGGCAAGACACTCCCTTATCTATTGTCCCAGCCCTTTTTCTACGATTGCATAAACCTTTTCCATATCCAGATGCTCACGAACACTCTGGGCCAGCAAATCATACTGATGCTGTTTGTATTCCTGGTAATCAATTACCTTGACATCATCCATGCTCAGACCTTTTCTGCCCAGCAGCGCTTCTACGATTTTTGCGGCAATACCTTCCCCGTCAAAAATGCCGTGGATATAGGTTCCGTAAACCTGCATGCCGCCCCGTACCGTCTGGCTTCCTTCCGCAAACGGCTCCGCCTTTTCGTTGATGGGCTCCACCGTATTCAATGCCTTCGTCTCTTCCAGTTTCGTGATTCCGCTGTGAATCTCATACCCGTAAAACTCTCTGCCGCTTAAGCCGGAGAAAATACCTTCCACCCGGTTAAAATGCCCTTTCATCTGGATGGTTCGTTTATTCTCTACAAATTCCGTTTCCGTATTCAGCAGGGCCATACCGGTGGTCACGCTTCCCGCATGCCCACTGTCATAACCAAAGGGGTCGGACAGGCTGCGGCCCAGCATCTGATATCCGCCGCAGATACCGAAGACCACTGTACCGTTATTCGCTTTATGCAGCACGGCAGTTTCCAGACCGTTCTGCCGCATCCACTTTAAATCATCTATAGTATTTTTGGTACCGGGCAGGATGATCATATCCGGATTTCCCAGTTCTTCCGTGCTCTTAACATAACGCAGGGACACGCCGTCAATCAGTTCAAACACATTGAAATCCGTAAAATTGGACATACGGGGGAACTTAACCACAGCGATGTCAATTAAAGCATTCTTACTTTTCACCTGGGTCAGGCGTTCCGATAAACTGTCCTCATCTTCAATATCCACATTCATCATGGGCAATACTCCGATAACCGGAATGCCTGTCTTTTCTTCCAACATGTCCAGACCGGGTTTCAGGATGCTCACATCGCCGCGGAATTTATTGATGATAACGCCTTTTACCATGGTCCGTTCTTCCGGTTCCAGCAGCATCAGGGTTCCGTAAATCGAAGCGAACACGCCGCCGCGGTCAATATCGGCTACTAACAATACCGGGGATTTTGCC
Organism: Acidaminococcaceae bacterium; assembly: GCA_017443005.1. GTDB lineage: Bacteria > Bacillota > Negativicutes > Acidaminococcales > Acidaminococcaceae > Succiniclasticum. Next base: position 34,665 of record JAFSPK010000049.1, on the reverse strand, counting down.
ATTTTGGCCATGCCCATGTTGACGATATCCTGGGCTTTCAGATTGATTTCCGCCGGGCTTCCGGCGCCTTCAATGACCATGATATCGCTCTGGTCTGCCAGGGTATTGTACGCTTTCATGATATCGGGAATCAGCTTTGTCTTATATTTGTAATACTCCACCGCCGGCATCGTACCAATAGCCACGCCGTTGACAATGACCTGGGAACCGCTGTCGCTGGTGGGTTTCAGCAGGATCGGGTTCATCAGCACGCTGGGTTTGACCCCGGCCGCCTCGGCCTGCACTACCTGGGCCCGTCCCATTTCCGCGCCTTCCGCCGTAATAAAGGAGTTTAAGGCCATGTTCTGGGATTTAAAAGGATTGACCCGTTTGCCATCCTGATGAAAAATTCGGCACAGCGCTGCCGTAACCAGGCTTTTGCCTGCGTTTGACATGGTACCCTGTATCATAATTGCTTTAGCCATTTTATTCACTCTCTTTCATTAAAAAATCAACGATATCATGATATGTTTCAATATCACGTTCCAACGGATGCCCGGTTTTTGTTTCCGCGGCGATCACCGGTCCCCTGCCCCGGGTATGCTTCCCCGTCACGCTGCTGGTCACATGGTCGCCGCAAATTACAATGCGTAACGGTTCTTCCGCCGTGTCCAGCAAAGGCTCTAAAAACTCCTTATCAATACGGGAGATAAAATCGGCCTTGCCTTCATAATCATGGCGATGGGCCGCTTCATCGGTCCCGTTAAAATGCGTCATCACAAAAGGGAAACGCGCCAGCATCTTACGGGTAACCGCCAGTTTCTCCCTGATATTGGTATCTGTATCCGCCGTACAATAGGACAGTTCCGGCACTTCCATTTTCAATGCTTTGCCAATGCCCCGGACGATTTCGGTCTGACAGACCAGAGCGCCTTTCATTCCATTCAGTGTTTCAAAGGATGGCATTTCCGTCCGGCAGGAAGCGCCCCACGGATACAATTTATAAGTCAGTTCATTCCGATTATATTGCTGTAAAATTCCATCCGTTTCCTGCATAAACAGTTTCATGGCAAGGGAAGAAGACTTCAGTTCAGCCAGCAGTTCTTCTACCGGTAATCCCATACTTTCATGAGGCGGCGCGGTCTGAATCCCCAATACGCTTTCATTCCGGTCCATCACCAGCAGATTCCGGTAACCGGACAGATGAATGAACTCTATATCAGGCGTCAGGGAACTGAACTGTCCTGCCATGGTTTCCATCTCCCGGAAAGAAAGCCCCATACCGTTAAAGGAAACCAGGCGGCCGCTGCTGTCCTGGGAAACCACATTGCAGCGCAGCACCATCTCATACTCGGAAACGTCCCGGTTCTGGGCCAGCAATTCCAGATACGCCCTGTTGGTGGGAAAGGCTTCTTTCGGAACACCCAGAAGCCGCAGGATACAGGTCAGACTTTCCGGTACTACATCATTTTCACAGATACTGACCTGAGACAGTTTTCCTTCCCGGATCAATCTGTCTATATTAGGGTGAAACGCACGGGAAAACGGAGTCTGTCCGTTCCAGGCAGGAATCGGATCGTCACCCAGTCCGTCAATTAATATAATTAAACATGTCATGTTTCACAAGTTCCTTCATAATTTTGATCAGCTTACGGTTATCCCGGCGCGTCTTCACGGCAATCCGGTAATAGCCTTCAGACAATCCGTGATAGTTGGAACAGTCCCTGATCAGGACATGGTGTTTCTTTAACTTTTCCGGCCAGGGATAATTATGGGTTGTTTTAATCAAAAGGTAGTTGGCCGCGCCTTCGAACACCTGCAGCTTGATGAGGCGCAGCTGCGTTATCAGATACGCTTTTTCTACTGCAATCAACTCACGGGTCTCCACAAGATAATCCATTTCCTCCATAGCGGCAATACCGGCCGCCTGTGCCAGCGCGGAAACATTCCAGTCCTGTCCGGAAGCATACAGTTTGTCAATCAGGGCCGCGTCGGAAGTCAGGCAGAAACCAAGCCGCACGCCCGGTATGGCAAATATTTTCGTAAAGGCTTTCAGAATGATCAGATTAGGATAACCGGCCAGTTGGCCGATCAGTGTATAATTCTCCCTGTCCTGGACAAAATCGAGAAAACATTCATCTACCAGTAACGGGATATGCAGTTCTTTGCAATGCTGCAATATCTCTAACAGCAATGCTTTATCCATCAGTTTTCCTGTGGGGTTATTGGGATTGCAAAGCACCACCATCTCTGTCCGCTTGGTAATTGCTTTCAGGATTTCTGAAGTAACAACAAACTCATCCTTTTCCTGTAATGTAAAATAATCTATCTTGCTGCCTGCTGTCAGCGCGGCCTTTTCATAATCCGCAAAGGTAGGCGCCAACACCAGCGTCCGTTTCGGCTGTAATGCAGTCATAAGCCGGAACAGCACATCGGCTGCCCCGTTGCCGCAGTAAAACATCTCTGCGGGCAGGGAAAAATACCGGCTGAGCCTGTCCCGCAGTTCCCTGCAAAACGGGTCCGGATAGTTCACACACCCCGCAATCGCTTCCCGCAAGGCACGGCGGACACCGGCAGGTATTCCCAACGGGTTGATATTCGCGGAATAATCCAACATGTCCTTATTGCACTTTAAAGAAGGGTCACTGTATATATCACCGCCGTGAACATATCGGTACATGGATAAACTCTCCTTTATCGAATGAATTGCAACGTTCCGATGCAAACAGCAAAACAGCTGCCATTTGGCAAAGAAAACGATAGCAGAAACTGCAAAAGCAAAAAAGCAACGCCTTATCCCGCCGCAAACAGATATATTGCACGCAACAGGCTGAAGCCAAGCAGTCCGGTAATGGACGTAAAGTACATCAGCAGGTTCATCTGCTTAATATGCAAAGACGCCGCATGTTCTAAATCGTCCCCTATGGTTTCCTTATGCACCAGTTTACCAAAATAGTAATGGTCACCACCCAGCATCAGATGCAACGCGCCTGCCGCTACGGATTCCGTCTGGGCCGAATTGGGACTTAAATGATGGTACCGGTCACGCCAGAAAATTTTCCAGGCATTTTTTGCATCCAGCCCGGTAAAAAAACTGGCTGCCATCATACAGAAAGCACAGATGCGTGCCGGAATAAAATTCGCTATGTCATCAAGCTTGGCAGCATACCGGCCGATATACAGGAACTTTTCATCCTTATAGCCGATCATACTGTCCATGGTGTTAATACCCTTGTATAAAAAGGCCAGCGGTGCACCGCCGATAAACATGTACAGCATGGGTGCAATTATACCGTCTGCCGTATTCTCTGCAACCGTTTCCACCGCACCCTTGACCACTTCTTCTTCCGAAAGCTCGGCGGTATCCCGTCCCACGATCCAGGACAACATCTTTCTTCCCAGCGGAAGGTCGTGGGCTTCCAGCGCGTCATAAACCTTCATGCTTTCATCACGCAGGGAACGGGTGCAGAAAATCTGGTAACACATGATGGTTTCTATCGCAAAACGAAGCCAGGGATGCACAGTTCCCGCAGCCAGCAAAATCAGATACGGAACCGAAAAAGATACGATACAAACAACCAGTACAAGGACAAATCCGCCCCGCAGCAATTTATCCGGGTCTGTTCCGCTGACAGCCCTCACCCGTTTTTCCAGCCAGCTGATCAGGTTGCCGATTAAAATAATCGGATGAGGCCAACCGTGAGGGTCACCGATTGCCAAGTCCAACAAAAACCCGCAGACAATGGCGCCTAACAACATCATATATAAAACGCCTCTTTATAAAAGGATTGGTATTTCAATTAATATGAACAAATCAAAATCAAAAACGCAAACGCAAAAGTACAAGCATAAACGGCAGAACGGATTATTGTTCAGCGTGCTTCTGCTGATAACGGATGCAGGCTTTTACGAAATTTTCCGCAAACCCGATATTGCCCCACAGATGCAGATGGGGATACCCTGCGTATAGCGTTCCGTTTGCCTGGGCTGCAGGCCAGGAAATCGCTTTTCCAGCCTTTTGCGCCGTAAAGGCAGCACCGTTCTGATCACTGTCGGAATAATGAAATTCACGGGCATGAATGGAATCGCCGGCTTTGCACAGCACATTGTCTGTGTTCGCAGTCATATTGACATAACCGAAACGTACCAGCCGGTCTGTCATCCAACAGGTACCTTGCACTGCGCCTGCCCAGGGATATAATGTATCGTTGTCCCTGTAGCCTTCCATCAGGTACATGAAGCCGCCGCATTCCGCATAACAGGGCAGCCCTGCCGCCAGTTTTTCGCGCAGGTCTGTAAGCAGCGAAGCATTCTCACTCAGCTTCTTTGCGTATAATTCCGGATAGCCGCCGCCCAGGAATACACCGTCACATTCCGGCAACGCCGTATCCTGCAGCGGACTGAAGGGAACAATCTCCGCACCCATCATGGACAACAAATCTAATGAATCCTGATAATAAAAGCAGAATGCCTTATCCTGCGCCACCGCAATTTTAACATTCCCTAACAGTGTAATATCCAACGGCTCATATTCCAGCGGCTCTGCTGTCTGAGCCAGGGCCACCAGCCCTTCCAAATCTATGGATTCCTCAGCCTGCTCAGCCAAACGTTCCACGATGGTTTCCAGCGTTCCAATCTCTCCCGCAGTCACAAGACCCAGGTGCCGGCTTTCCAGATTGCATTCCGGCAGGTGCGGAAAATAGCCGAGCGTCTTAACGCCCGTTTCCTTTTCAATCACATCTTTATAAAACAGGTATGTCATCTTTTTAATATTGTTGAAGATGACCCCCTGTACGTTACTGTCTGTGCGGAATTCCTTAAATCCTTTTACAAGGGCAGCCATGGATACAGCTGCGCCTTTTCCATTGATAATCAATACCACCGGTGCTTTTACAGTACGTGCCAAATCGTACGCGCTGGCTTCCGTGGTTTTGCCCATGCCGTCGTAAAAGCCCATGGCGCCTTCCAGGATGGCCACATCAGAATCTTTGCTGTTTTTTGCCAGCAGCCGTTTTACATTCTCCGGACCGGTAAGAAACAAATCAAGGTTACGGGATTTTGCCCCAATCACCTTCGAATGGAACATGGGGTCTATATAGTCAGGACCGCTTTTGAAAGCGGTAACCCGCAGTTTTTTATTCAACAAAGCCCGCAGTACCGCACAGACAACGGTGGTCTTGCCACTGCCGCTCTGGGGCGCCGCAAAAAGCAGCCGGGGAATATTCAGAAACGCCGTTTCCGTCACTTTCCTTCCCCCTTCCTGAACACATTTATTGAACACTAGTAGATACAAACGCGCCTGCATACAGCAACGGTCCATGCCTTACCGCATTTGACTCCGTCAGGTTCGTCCTGCTTACGCTTTTTTCACAGCCGTAATGATGTAAATCGGATTTTGCGCCATCATCAGGTTATACCTGCCCAGCTTTTTGTTATAAGCCGATGCAATGCTCACTACATCCAAATCATAATCCGGTTTTTCTTTGTAATAATCAACAACCGTACAAAGTGTTTCCAATGCAATCACATTAATTACAATACGGCATGCCGCATTACGGGCATACAGGCTGTCCAGCATCTTCGCCATATTCCCGCTGCTGCCGCCGATGAACACACAGTCCGGCGCCGGAGTCTTTTCAATCTCTTCCGATGCTTCCCCTGCTACAATTTCCATATTATCGCAATGGAACCGCTCTTTATTTAAACGCAGAAGTTCCAGCGCGTCTTCCTTCATTTCAAAAGCATACAGTTTTCCCAGGGGCGCCTGCAGAGCCAGTTCCACGGAGCACGAACCGGTACCCGCTCCGATATCGTAAATAATATCGTCCGGACAGGGCTGCAATTTGGAAATGGAAACCGCTCGGATTTCCTGTTTGGTCATGGGCGCTTTGCCCCGAATGAACAGACTGTCATCCAGCCCGTGCACGCCCTGCCGCAACGGGCCGCCTGCCTTGTCATTTAAGATCATCATTACGGACAGGGACGGGAAATTCCCTTCCGCGATTTCTTCCGCTGTACCGGTTACGATTTTTTCTTCCGGATAAGACAGGTTGGAGCCAACGTGAACCGTCACTTCACCCAATCCCTGTTCACACAACTGCCGGCATAATACCTGTGGAGAATTTTCCCCGCCGGTCAGGGAAAAGACTTTTTTATATTGCAAAACAGCAGAAACCAGATTCTGCTGCCTTCCATGCATGCTGATAATCTTCGCATCGTCCCAGGACATCTGCAGCCGGGACGCGAAATAAACCAGACTGCTGATCCCGCAATAGCGTTTTACTTCACATTGAGGCAGTTTGCCGGCAATGGTTTTGGCCAGACTGAAAAAGCCCACGTCGCCGGAAACCAGAATGCCTAGCACATCCTTCTCTGCATCCGCGTTAGCTGCCACTTCTGCCAGCTCCGCGACTTTGATTGTCGGACAGACTTTTTTCCCGCTTCCGAACTGCCCTACCATCCGTTTATCCCCGGCCAGAATCGTGCTTTCGGAAATGGCCTGCCGGGCCTCTCCTGTCAGAAGATTGGGATTGCCGGGTCCGATTCCGATTACATTCACTTTCAGCATGAACCGTCTCCTCATCTTACACAAACAACAATTAACGTAACCTGTAACTGTCAGATATCTTCTCTATGTATTTCAAGCAACGTCAAACGTTCCAATTACAAAAAGCAATGGATTCATTGACAAGTACTGAATCTTTCTTTCAGTTCCGCCAGCACCTGTTCCAAATCTTCGCCGGTTTCGGGATTTCTGTCAATCAAGATCAGCTTGGCTCCCACTTCGGCTGCTGCTTCCAGCTTATCTTCAAAGCCGCCGGCTTTACCGGAATCTTTAGAAACAATAAACTTTGCACCGGCACGCCGGAACATGGCTATGTTCAAATCTTTGGCAAAAGGTCCCTGCATACAGATGATCTGCGCCGGTTTGTAGCCAAGATTCAGTGCGTTGTCCAGCGAGTCACGCAAAGGCAAGATCCGGCAGGTAATCCGTTCCGCATAGTCGGGAAGCCGGGTAAAGTCAACCAGATTCTTACTGCCGGTGGTTAAAAACACGGGGCCTTCCGTACCGCTCAATATTTCAATGGCTTCCCCGAAATCCTTTACAGTAATACAGCCCGGGTGTTCGCTGGCAGGCCGCAGCATCCGTTTATAGGGAAATCCTGTCTCTCTGCAGGCTTTCTGTATGGTTTCCGTAACCACTACCGCATAGGGATGGGTGGAATCCAGCACCAGATCCGGCTGTACTTCACGCAAAAACGCACACATGTCCGCAAAAGTCATGCGTTTCGTCCGCACGTGGATAAACGGATTTTCAGGATACAAAGACGCACCGTATGCCGTAGCAACGGAGACATAAACATCTACCTGCAGGGCAGCCAATGCGTCAGCAATTTTTCTTCCTTCTATCGTTCCGGCGATGAGCCAGACTTTTCGTTTCATAAATGATAACCCCGGGGCGTTACAATCCGTCCGTTAATCACCTTGCTCTGGGAATTACCGATGATAACCGTGGAGAACATATCGACGTTCTCGTTATCTCCCAGTTCTTTTAACGTAGTCAGTTCGTACGATTCTCCGTCCCGTCCGATATTATGCACAATACCGCAGGGGATGTCGCCGCTCTGGTTTTTCAGCATGATATCGCAGGCTTTCTTCAGATAATCTTTCCGCTTGTGGCTTCTGGGATTATAAATAGCAATACAGAAATCTGCCTGGGAAGCGCAGTCCAAACGTTTCTCAATCTTTTCCCAGGGTGTCAGAAGATCACTTAACGAGATAAGACAAAAATCACAGATCAACGGAGCGCCCAGCAGCGCAGCGCCGGAGCAGGCAGCCGTTACACCGGGAATCACTTCAATATCTACATCCGGATAATCAGCAGCCACCTGGCACATGATACCGGCCATGCCGTACACGCCGGCGTCTCCGCTGCTGATAATGGCTACCGTCTGCCCTTTCAGCGCTTCTTCCAGCGTCGCTTTGCACCGGTCCACTTCCTTACGCATACCGTTGGAAACAAACCGTTTGCCCGGAAACTCGTCTTTGATCAGGTTTACATACACATTATACCCCGTAATGACATCACAGGTTTCCAGTGCTTTGATTGCGCGATCTGTCATCTGTTCCTTGCCGCCGGGGCCCAAGCTAACTACATAAATTTTAGCTGACATTTTGTGCTCCTTTGATAATATAAGATATTATTCATTAAAATCCACCACATACTCTTCTGCCGCAATGGCCAGCGTCACTCCGTTACGGCCAGTTTTGCGCAATACCAGTTTACCGCCGCCGCTGTCCAATACCGCCGCTCTTTCACAGACATTGTCCACACCCACCGTTTTGGCCACAAAAGCAGAGGGCGTAAAATCGCCTTCTACAGCATTTAACTCTTCCGCAGAGTAAAACCGGATGGGAAATGCATTTTCTTCGGCAAAAGACAGCAAACCTTCCTCATCTTTTTTAACATCAATGGATGCAATCCCTTTCACCACACTCATCGTTACTTTCAGTTTTTTAAGTTCCTGTATGACCAGTTCTTCAATGTGATCCTTGGGGGTACCCCTGCGGCACCCGATGCCCAGATGAAGAATACGGGGACGCAGCACAACCGTCTCAACAAAAGGCTGAACCGTCTTTCGCAGGGAAATTGCCAAACCGACAGGTCCCCCGTCCGCCAGAACCAGTCCGTTAGGAAGCGGGCCCCTGATTGGAAATTCGCTCTTGACTCCCACCTTTTTACAGTCTACCAGATAGGAGGCAAAGGTTTTGGCGGCCTCCATATTAAAGATAGACATATTATGCCGGGCAGCCCATTCATCCACAGCAAACAGGTCATTCACATCCGTCGCCGTAGTAATTACGGGAACTGCTTTCAAAAAAGCAGCAATCCCCATCGCCAGCCCATTCGCGCCGCCAATATGACCCGAAAGCAGCGGGATGACAAACTTTCCCTGTTCATCAATGGAAATCACCGCCGGGTCTTTGGTCTTGCTGCGGATATAGGGAGCAATACTGCGGATGGCGATTCCCGTCGCGCCGATGAACACCATCAGGCGGCACAGGGAAAAAGCCTCTTTGCACATTAACTGCAGCGAAGGAGCGATTTCCTTTAACGCCGGATCCAAATCCCTGTAGCGCCGGGTTGTAAATATCTCCGTTGCAAATCCGCAGGAATCCAGATATTTTTGCAGTTTTAAACTGATTTTTGCCCCATTCCGGGTAAACGAAAAAACGATGGCATTCATATCAATTTACCAAAAATCGATAGCAACATAACCCTGTTCAACAGGATACACTACAACAGGAAACGCAAACTAAATGATTGCGCTGTGATCATTTCTTATCCGGTTTGTGATGCGTTTTGGTTACCGGTTTAATCTGCAGTTTGCTGGCATCAGCCTTGCGGAATCCGGTTTCAAAGGTTGGATTGTACAGTTCGCTGCGTTCATAAGCAGAACCCAGGAAACCGCCTACGGTAATCAAAGCCAGATTCTTGACATTATTGGCCGCTGCAGTTTCTGCAATGGTGCCAACCGTACAGTGCAGCACCTTTTCATCCGGCCAGGAAGCCTTGTAAACGATAGCAGCCGGTTCGTCCGCGCCATACCCGCCGCTGATCAGTTCTTTCTGCAGCTTATCCAGCATACCGGCGCTGAGGAAGATGACCATGGTCGCATGATGTTTTGCATAATCTTTAATCTTTTGTTTCGGCGGAACTCCGGTCCGGCCTTCCATCCGGGTAATAATCACAGACTGGCTGACGTCGGGCAGCGTATATTCTGCTTTCAGCGAAGCCGCTGCTGCGCAGAAGGAACTGACACCGGGAACAATTTCAAAATCGAGATTATAACTTTTCAGAAGATCCATCTGTTCCCTGTGGGCGCCGTATACGCTTGGATCCCCTGTATGCAGACGCACTACCAGTTTGCCTTCCTGGGCAGCCGGAACCATGGCGGCAATCACTTCTTCCAACGTCATGACCGCGCTGTTCAGAATCTCACACTCAGGCTTGGCATAGTCCAGCAAAGCCGGATTCACCAAAGAACCGGCGTAAATAATCAAGTCTGCTTTTTCCAGCAGTTCTTTACCGCGAACCGTAATTAAATCCGCTGCTCCGGGACCTGCTCCGATAAAATAGATCATTACTGTTCAAACTCCTTTTCCTTTACCAGTATCACAGAAAAATAACTGCTCTTATCATCAACCTTGTTCAAATCTTTATATATCTTTTCTCCGGGAAGACCGCAATTTTCAATCATCTGCGCATTTTTCAGAAGCCCGCGGTCTTTCAGTTCATCCCGGACCCTGCCGATTTCGCTGGCGGATTTCATCAGAATCTTATTGCCGGGCTGATCTAAGAACCGGCTTGATTCTTTGTAACTGCCCGGTAAAATAATCAGCGGTTCCGCCTTTTCACAAAGGGAAACATTCAGTTTGGCAGCAACGGCGCAGAAACTGGTTACACCAGGGACCAGCAATGCTTCGTAACCGGCCTTCAGCACCAGTTTGTGTACATAGATACAGGTAGCGTAAACAGTGGGGCATCCCAATGTAATAAACACCACGTTCTTGCCCTGGTCCAGATACTTAATAATATCATCCGCGCCTTTCTGATGAGCTTTGGATATAATGTCATGATCCTTTACCATCGGCATATAAACCAAAAGCTGTTCCTTTTTGCTCAGGTCAACGATTCCTTCCACAATATTTTTAGCGACTAACACATCACTGTCACCCTGGGGAATCGCCAGCACATCACATTCTTTAATCAGCCGGACCGCTTTCAGGGTCATCAGTTCCGGATCGCCGGGGCCAACGCCAACACTGTACAATTTACCTTTCATACCATGCTTCTCCTTTATCGCTTGCAAATTTTAATAACCTTTTCATTTTCATCAGACTTTACGTCAGGCGTTGTTCTGATGCAATTTTAACAGTTCTTCCGCACCCGCAGTTTCCCCTAAGATTCCATACACATTGGAAAACAGGATCGCGCCGGTTTTCAGTTTTCCGTGCACCCGTTTCTGCATATAGAAATCAATTTTCCGGGCTGCCTCTTCCATCACGGCTTCAAACAGTCCTTCCCGTTTCAGGATTTTCGTCATTTCGTCAGTAGTCAGGGCCTGATAAATCTCTTTTCCTACGGCAGGACTTGCTCCGTGGAACATAGCCTGCAATGCCAGAAATTCCGAACGGCAGTCCGCGTATTTAGAGTGCGTGTTCATGACACCCTGGGCCAGTTTGATCAGTTTACCCGAATGACCAATGATCAGTACGCTTTCAAAGCCTTGTAACACCGCGTAATCCAACAGTTCGCCCACAAAATTGCTGCAGGTCACCGCTGTGCTGATATCAATCTTCATCTCATCCCGGGTAAAATCGGCGCCGTAATTACCGAAGAATACCAATAAATCTTTATACCCGTTCGCCTTCCGGGAATCCATCTCCGTATACATCGTGTCGATCAGGGCACGGTCGCTCATAGGTTCCACAATTCCGCTGGTACCTAAAACGGAAATACCGCCCTCAATGCCCAGCCGGGGGTTAAAGGTTTTGGGAGCAATTGCAGGGCCATCCGGAATGGATATCACCACACGCAGTGTTTCGTCACAGCCGTACTGTTTCATGGCAGCCAGAACTTCCCGGGTGATCATCTTCCGCGGTACCGGATTGATTGCCGGACCGCCAACCTTACAGGACAGCCCCGGCTTCGTCACCTTCCCGACACCGATGCCTCCCCATATTTCAACCCTGTCGTCCAACTGTTCCACCGATGCCGTACGGGGCTGCATCACAAGTTCTTCTTCCGGAATCCCGGCATGCAAGGAAGATACGGTAGCATAAATCAGCGTCCCGTTCGTATCATCCGGGTCGTCGCCACTGTCCTTACGGATCGCGCAGCGGACAAAACCGGGTCCGCGCAAAATATCCAGCACGTCCAGCGTCAGGGTAATTCCTTTCGGCGTATCCAGCTTAATCGTATCCGTTTCTTCTCCGGAAAGAAACATCACTGCTGCTGCTTTAGAAGCAGCAGCCGCACAGCTTCCGGTGGTATAACCCCGACGCATGAGCTTTCCCTGGGAAACAACAACATCCTGTTCCATACTAATTCGAACACCTTCTTAGTGAAAGCACTGATCAAACGCAAGTGCAGATTGACCTGCGCCTGAATCAGCAGTTTCCGAAATAACAAAAAAGACTTCCGCATCCACAGGCGAAAATCTTCATAGTTAACCCATGGCGCAGTAACAAATTCCATACTCCCGCGCCTATGCGTTACGCCTTTTCCATCGCTCGTGGATTACGGTGCAGTTGATCCGGGCAGGTTGCTGACTGTAGACAGAAATCATAAAACTGTTGACAGCGACGGGATCGTGACGGAATTTCACCGTCTTGCCTTTTAACTGAAAAGCACCCGGACATATTCAATTGTAACCAATTGCTAATGAATTATATCATAATTAAAGCCCTGTTACAATATTTAAGTTAAGGAATTCTTCATAATATAGTAACGTTTTTGAAAAATTAATTCTTTACTGAATTTAATCCTTGCTTCCTCATCATTTCGTATTGTATATTAAAACGTGAAGAGTTATCCGATACAAGCCCGAAACGATAAAGAGCTGTCTTAAGGAAACACTGATGAGTCCGTCTGAAAGAAGTGTACGCTTTATGTTAGACATCCGTTATGAAGACGAGGCGCTCCTGATTGTTAACAAACCACCCGGCATCCTCGTCCACCCAACAACCAAAGAAGATGAAACTACGTTGTCGGCCCAAATCAGCCGGTATTATCAGCGGCAGGGCTGGCAACTGAATCTGCATCCGGTTTCCCGGCTGGACCGGCAGACCTCCGGCCTTGTTGTTTTTGCCAAACTGCCTGAAATTCAGGGGCAACTGATCAAACAGGGCATGCAAAAGGAGTATCTCGCTCTGGTTACCGGGGTACTGCCTGCCCGACATGGAATCATTGATTATCCAATTGCACGAAAACCGGGCAGCATCATCGAACGGGAAATCAATCCCGAAGGCAAACCCTGCAAAACAGAATACTGGGTTGTTTCCAGGTCTGACCGGCTTAAGAAAAAACAGCCGGATGCGGTTGCGCCGTATATGGATGTAGCCGGTCTGCCTGCAGACACAGTATCTTCTCTATCACGGCAAACACCTCTTTCTCTGGTACGCTGCCGTCTTTACACCGGGCGGACCCACCAGATCCGGGTACACTTTGCCAGCATTGGCTGCCCTCTCTGGCATGATAATCTGTACGGAAATATTCCCGGCCCTCCCCAACGGCACGGACTGCACGCATACCGGATTGCCTTCGTGCACCCATGGACCCACACCACATTAGAAGTTGCTTCCGCATTGCCGGAAGATTTGAATCGGGCCTGGCAAAATGCCAGCCAGTGATTGTATTTCTTTAATCAGCATTTCCTTATGACCTCTTCTTCAAAGAGACAGTTTCATGTCGCATAGAAATTTGAAATTTTAATTAACGCAAATTTTAATTTAGAAAAGAAGTCAAAATAGTGTGTGCTGTCAGATGCATTATATGCTATAATTCATTTATAGAACGAAACTGTCAGGAAAAGTTTATTACGCAAGGAGGATTATCTTATGCCATTAGTTGACACAAAAGAAATGTTCAAAAAAGCCTATGAAGGACACTATGCTGTTGGCGCGTTCAACGTTAACAACATGGAGATCATCCAGGGTATCGTGGAAGCCGCCATACAGGAAAAGGCTCCGCTGATCCTACAGGTTTCCGCCGGCGCCCGCAAATATGCCAAGCATATTTATCTGACCAAGCTGGTGGAAGCGGCAGTAGAAGACACCGGTCTGCCTATCTGCCTGCATCTGGATCACGGCGCTGATTTTGAAATCTGCAAAGACTGCGTGGACGGCGGCTTCACTTCCGTTATGATCGACGGTTCCAAGTATCCTTTTGAAGAAAACATTGAACTGACCAAACGTGTGGTAGATTATGCCCACAACAAAGGCGTGGTCGTAGAAGCAGAACTTGGCAAACTGGCCGGCGTGGAAGACGCCGTTAAGGTTGCTGCCAAAGACGCCACCTACACGGACCCGGATCAGGCCGTAGAATTTGTGGAACGTACCGGCTGCGACAGCCTGGCTATTGCCATCGGCACCAGCCATGGCGCCTACAAATTTAAAGGCAAACCGGAACTGGATTTCGCCCGTCTGGAGAAGATCACCAACTTGCTGCCCGGTTACCCGCTGGTATTGCATGGCGCTTCTACCGTCATTCCTTCGTTCGTAGAAGAATGCAACAAGTACGGCGGCAAACTGGACGGAGCCCAGGGCGTTCCGGAAGACATGCTGCTGAAAGCGGGAACTTTCGGTGTCTGCAAAATCAACATTGATACGGACCTGCGTCTGGCCATGACGGCATCCATCCGCAAATACTTCACGGAGCACCCAGGCGACTTTGACCCCCGTCAATATCTGGGACCGGCCCGGGAAGCCATCAAAGCCATGGTCGCCCATAAGATGCGCGACGTGCTGAACTGCTCCGGCAAAGCATAAACCTAAGGGAACACTGATAATCAGAAGTTCATTACTTACTGTTGCTGAGAAAACGAACGCAAATTATAAAACAGCATACGATTGTTACGTAATAAGGATAACAGGCAGCTGGTATAATGCCAACTGCCTGTTTTTTATTTGATTCAATCAGTGCTATCTTTCACAAATTCTGACGCAAATCAGTCGGTGCAATTCAGTTCAGCAAATCCCAGTCCTCTTCATTCGGATTTTAAGCCCTGAATACTGGTTTAAGGTTATTCCCGCTCATTCAGATTTTACGTCCCGGATACTGTTTTACGGCTTCGGCCAACAACGCCATTGCCTTTTCCAGATCTTCACAGTTAAGCACGTAGGCCAGGCGGGCTTCATCCACACCTTTTCCCGGTGTCGCGTAAAACCCGTTGCCGGGCGCGATCATAACCGTTTCGCCGTTCATGTCAAAGTCCTGCAGCATCCAGATAGCAAATTTTTCCGCATCGTCTACCGGGAACTTGACCATTACATAGAACGCCCCTTTCGGCTGGGACGAAACCAAGCCGGGAATCTTTGCCAGTCCGGTCGCAATGGTATCACGGCGTTTTTTGTACTCTTTGTTAACCTCTTCCAGATACGAAGCCGGCGTATCGTACAAGGCTGCCGCACCCACCTGTTCTACTGCCGGAGCACACAGACGGGCCTGGCACAGTTTCATAAACTGGGCACACAGCTCGGTGTTTTTCGTGATGATGCAACCGATACGGGCGCCGCAGGCGCTGTACCGTTTGGAAACGGAGTCCACCATGATCAGGTTCTGTTCCAGCTCTTTGTAGGTGCCAAAGCTGGTATACGTTCCGTCATAGACAAATTCACGATACACTTCGTCGGAAATCAGAGCAATGTTGTACTTTTTGATAACTTCCGCAATCATATCCATTTCCTGTTTGTTATAAACTACGCCGGTAGGATTGCCCGGGTTGGTCAGCAGGATAGCTCTGGTTTTGTCATGAATATATTTTTCCACAGTTGCCTGATCCGGCAGGCGGTACCCGTCCTCTGCACTGGTAGGAACGGCCGTAATTTTAGCGCTCCCCAGTTTGGCAAAGGTCGTATAATTTGCATAATACGGTTCAAACACCAGAATCTCATCCCCGGGATCGCACAGACTGAACACTGCCATTTCCAGAGCTTCGCTGCCGCCATTGGTAACATAGATATTCTTGGTTTCGTAATGCATGCCCCAGTCGTCATAATATTTCTGAATGGCTTTGATCAGGTTGGGATCGCCCTGGGAATTGCCATAAGCCACAACCTTCTGGTCAAACTTACGGATAGCTTCCATAAACTTTGGCGAAGTAGCAATGTCCGGCTGCCCGATATTCAGGTGATAAATCTTCTTCCCTTTCTGTTTGGCTGCTTCTGCGTAAGGCGCCAGCTTCCGAATCGGAGAAGTCTCCATTCCCAACGCCCGTTCCGAAATCTTCATGTTCTTTTCCCCCTATTTCACAGTTGTTATAAGGAAACACAATGCAATCCGCTTTCTAAAAATGTTCTCCCTATAGATATCAATTATAAAGCATGCATGGGCAAGCCGCAAAAAAAATAGTGTAATAGATATTACACTATTTGTAAAAACGAAGCGGGTTCATTGAAAGTATATTGTACACAAAATACGATGAGACGCGGCCAGTTCATTCCAGTATGATTTACTGTCTCCCTGATTACTTTACTGCTTCCAGCGAGTATCACCATATTTTACCCTCTCCCGCCGACTCTCACCGGATATCAGGAACACACGGATATTTTCTTCAGGTTTCTGCCCGTTCCGGCAGCGGAATCTGTACCAAAATTGTGGCGGCAAACAGTACCACACAGCCTAACAGTTCCCGGGAACTCATCTGCTCGCCCAGCAAAAGCGCTCCGGCAATGACGGCAAAAACTGACTCCAGGCTCATGAGCAGCGAAGCTATGGTGGGATCCGTAAATTTCTGGGCCACGATTTGCAATGTGTAGCCGATGCCGCCCGAAACCACGCCGCAGTACAAAATCGGAACGGCGGCAGACAGGATGCCTGCCCAATGCGGTGTTTCGATGCAGAATGCTATCCCGGCGGAAACAACCGCTGCCGTGGTAAACTGAATGGCAGCCAGTTCAATGGGATTGGCCCGTTTTACGAAATAATCGCAGCACAAAATATGACCGCTGAACATCAGCGCACAAATGCAGACCAGCATATCGCCACGGGTCAGACTGAAATCTTCTTTTACACACAACAGGTACATACCGCCCACCCCAAAAAACACGGCCAGCCATACCAGCCAGGAACTTTTCTTTTTGAACAAAAGTAAATTCAGGATCGGCACAAGCAGCATATACATTGCCGTAATAAACCCGGCCTTGCCTGCGGTCGTATACACTACACCCATCTGCTGGAACACACTGCCCGCCGTTAAAAACAGACCGCAGCAGATACCGCCTGTTACTGTCTGACTGCATGTCGGTGCGCTTTCATTTTCATTCATCACAGCGTTGTCTGCTGCCGCAGGGGCAGACAGGCCGGCAGTGCCGTCCGGAAAATTATCTTTATTTTTTCTCTGCCGTAACCCAAACGCCAGCGCGCCGACCATCACCGCGGCCAGGGCCATACGCGCCGCATTAAATGTAATCGGCTCTATACTGTCCATGCCCACGCGCTGGAATACAAAGGCCGTGCCCCAGATCATGGCCGTCAGTAACAGCAAATGATTGCCCAACATTTTTTTATCGTTCATCGTCTGTATTTCCGTTTAAGTAGCTTAAGGAGACGCTGATTAAATAAGTTTGTGCGATGACCGAGGGCTTTTTGCGACTGACAAGGAAATGACCCGAAGGCGCAGCCGTAGCTGCGTTAAGGGACATTGACGCAGTCAGTCACAAAAAGCACCGGCCAGCGTGCAGACGAATTAATCAGTGTTTCCTTAAGAAAACTGAAAAAACTATCCCGCCCGCATTATCAAGCAACGAAAATCTACTTCAATGTGATTACAACGATTTCCGGGGTGTTGCCGATACGTACCGGCGACCCCCACAGACCATAACCGCAGGAAGTGATGCCCAACATGTTGCCGAACTTTTTACTGCCGTAATCCAGCAGGTACATACGTTTCGTAACGAAATTCAGCGGAGCCTGCTGGCCGCCGTGGGTATGTCCTGCCATATATAAATCGTAGCCGGCCTTCTCCGCTTCCCAAAAACGCCGGGGCTGGTGTTCCAGCAGCAAATTTGCTTTTCCGGGATCTTGGCCCGCCAGTTTTTCCAAATACGGATTACGCGGTTCGCTGCGATAGTCTTCCAAACCTACCAGATGAATGTGACAGGGAAGGTCAACCGCTTCATCCACCAGCATATGAAAGCCGACGGAATGAAACAGTTCCACTTCCGTCTGAATCCGCCCGTCAAAATGGTCATGATTGCCTAAAATACCATACACGCCGTATTTACTTTTAATATTTTGCAGCGGCTCATAACTTTTTTCCCGCAACAGATAGGTAAGACTGTTGTCCATCTGGTCGCCGCCAAACAGAACCACGTCTGCATTCTGGCGGTTAATAAGCTCCGTCAGTTCTACCGCATACTGCCGTCCGAACAGGGAACCTAGATGGATATCCGTCACCAGCACGATCTTCACCGGCTGAGGCAGGTTCTTCCCGGTATCGTGTTCCACTTCCCGTACCACGGGATGCACCGCGTTCCAGGCGCCGTAAACCAGAATTGCCATAACAACCACAAAAGCCCCTTTGGCATACAAGGTATATGCAGGTTGCCAGGCGGCTCCGTTCCCTGCAAGCAAACCGGCCAGCCGTAGCAGTATGTACAAAATTCCTGCGTAAACCGAATAATGGAAAAACGCCAGCCAGTATCCGCCCAAAAAAGCAAACGGCCTCAATAAACGGGGTTCTATCGCAAGGGACGGTCCCCATACATTGACCGCGCAAAACAGCAGCGGTAAACACAAAAAGAAACACAAAACAAAAGCGTGGTTTAAAAAAGTAAAACCACGCCGGTACATCAGCCAATATAGACCGGTCAGCAGCACGCCCACCGCTGACCAAAAATAGAAAAAGCTTCTCATAGTTTACCGATCTAATCCTCTGACATTTTTCAAACGCATACTGCTACCGTCAATCCTGATTCCGAATCTCTTCCAGCAGGAATTCGTTTTTAACTTTAATATAAGTACCCTTCATTCCCAGCGATTTAGTCTCAATCAGGTTAGCGCTTTCAAATTTACGCATGGCATTGACGATAACAGAACGGGTGATCCCTACCCGGTCCGCAATTTTAGAAGCAACCAGGATACCTTCCGTACCTTTCAGTTCCGCAAGAATATTGACGATTGCTTCCCATTCGGAAAACGAAAGTGTGGAAAACGCAATCTGCACCATTGCCTTTTTGCGCGCGTTTTCCTGAACCTGCACCTCGCGTTCCCGCAAAATCTCCACGCCGATCACGGCAGCGGCATATTCCGCCAGTAACAGATCGTCGTCATTAAAGTCCCGGTCATAACGGGCCAGAATCAGCGTTGCAATGCGTTCGCCATTGCCATTAACAGGCACGATGGTAGTCCGCTTCTCCCCATACATGCACTTTTTATCGTCAATAAAAGAGCACATCTGTTCTTTGTGACTTATATTCGAATTGGTCTCCGTCGTTTCCCTTACAAGTTCCATATATTTTTCCGGGAAACGCTGGTCAGCCAGCACCATATCGCGCATGACGCCACATTCAAATTCATCCAGCAGACTATATCCCAAAATAGTTCCGTTTACATCTATCACATATACATTGCTGGAAATCAGGTTTTTCAGCAATAATGCAACCTCTTTGTATTTAACACGTTCCCCGTTCTGCATCAGCCGGTTCAGTTTACGGGCCTTTTCCAATAATTTCATTCATGCACCTCCATTTGTAAAGCTTATTGTGATTCACGCTCTTGGGAAATTTTTCTGATACACTTTGTTGATTCTCTCATTGGTAATATGGGTATATATCTGGGTGGTGGACAGGCTTGCATGCCCTAACAGTTCCTGAACGGCACGCAAGTCAGCGCCATGCTCCAGCAGGTGGGTTGCAAAAGTATGCCGGATCGTATGAGGACTGACATTTTTCTGCAGCGCCAGCTTTTGCACATATTTATCCAGAATCCGGCGGACACTCCGGTCTGTCAGAATGCCGCCCCGGTTATTAACAAACACATACTGATGCTCATCCACATGATACTTTGCCATTAACGGAGCCCTGCTTTGGGCATAATAACGAAGCAGCGCATCTTTGCAGGTATGCCCGATGGGTACGATACGGTCTTTATTGCCTTTGCCGTGCAACAGGACAAAGAGCCCGCTCAAATCCACATCAGAAAGATGCAGACCCGCCAGTTCCGACACGCGGCAGCCAGTAGCATACAGCATTTCCAGCACCGCCTGGTCACGCAATCCCAACGGTGTGGCATCAGGCAGATCCAAAAGGGAATCGATTTCCGTTTCTTCCAGAAAGACCGGCAGCCTCTTATCCAACTTGGGGGTACGGACCTTGGTAAAAGGATTCTGCCCTATGTGCTCTTCCCTCATTAAAAATTTATAAAAGGAACGCAGGGAAGAAATTCTTCTGGCAATGGTCCGTCTGGCATAATTCTCATGATTCAGCCAGGCAAGATACGAACGGATATGAATGACCTGAATCTCATTCCACGCAAAATCAGTTCCAGCTTTGGCTATCATAAACTGCTCAAAATCGGAAATATCCCTCCGATAATTCTCGCCTGTCAGTCTGGAACCGTTTTTTTCAACTAACAAATAATTATAAAATTTTTCAGCCCATTCTTTGCGCAGCTCTGCTTGCGACAAACAATCCACTCCCTATCAAACCATACCCTGTATAACGATATGTAGTCTCTATAATACTGATTCAATATGAGATAGATTCAATTAATAGTACCACGATTTTTGAAAATAAGCAAACTTATTTTTTTAAAACAACAATGAATTTTTTGAATATTCAAAGTCGTCGGTTTATACAAAAAATTAAACCGTGAATTCTTACATCAGCGACAATCCAACTCCGAACACCGGGCAATCACCTGCGCAAACGCATCCAACGCCCTCCGGGACAGCAGCTCATTCCGGAATCTTCTCTTGCGCACCCGTTTTTCCAGGGCCGGCATGATACCGTAATTCACATTCATGGGCTGGAAATCCGTAACCGCCGGATTGCTGATGTAATGAGCCAGCGCACCCATAGCCGTAATATCCGGGAACTCAACCGGAGGCAGCCCTTTCAACGCACAGACAGCCTGAATACCGGTCATTAAGCCGGAAGCTGCCGATTCCACATAGCCTTCCACCCCGGTCATCTGTCCGGCAAAAAAGAAACGGGGATTTGTCCGCAGCCGGAAATCCGCATTCAGCAGTTGCGGGGAATTCAGGTAAGTATTTTTGTGCATCACGCCGTAGCGCACAAATTCCGCATTTTCCAGGCCGGGAATCATTCGGAATACTCTCCTCTGCTCAGGCCATTTCAGATGGGTCTGAAAACCTACCAGATTGTACAGCGTCCCTGCCGCGTTGTCCTGCCGCAGCTGCACCACTGCATACGCTTCTTTTCCATTGCGGGGATCCCGTAAGCCGATGGGCTTCAGCGGGCCGAAACGCATGGTATCCTCGCCCCGGTACGCCATCTCCTCAATGGGCATACAACCTTCAAACACATTATGCTCAAAATCTTTAATTTCAGCTGTTTCCGCCGCTTTCAGCGCTTCATAAAACGCAAGGTACTCTTCCTTTGTATAAAAGGGACAGTTGAGATACGCGGCCTCCCCTTTGTCATAACGGGACGCGCGGTAAATAATATCGTAATTCAGTGAATCCCCTTCCACAATGGGCGCCGCCGCATCAAAGAAATGCAGATATTCCGCCTTGATAATGCGCTGGATTGCCTCGCTCAGCGCCGGGGAAGTCAGGGGACCGCTGGCAAAAATAACGATGCCTTCCAGATTCTCCGGCTCGGTTACTTCTTCTTCCACCACCGTGACCAGCGGATGTTCCCGGATAAAAGTTGTCACTGCTTTGGCGAACAGTTCCCGGTCCACCGCCAGAGCGCCTCCCGCCGGAACCTGATTAGCGTCCGCCGCCTTCATGATGAGGGAATCCAGACGGCGCATCTCTTCTTTCAGAAGCCCTACCGCGTTTTCCACATTGCCGGCCCGGAAGGAGTTGCTGCAGACCAGTTCCGCAAAATATTCGGTTTTATGAGCCGGACTGGTTGTTCCCGGCCGCATTTCATGCAAAATTACCGGAATACCCCGGCGCACAATCTGCCAGGTTGCTTCACTGCCGGCAAGTCCTGCCCCGATCACATGCACCGGCAGGTCCGGAAAGATAGGTTCTGTCATAGGGTTCTCCATTTCGTCGTCAGCCGGCGGCACAAACAGTGAGAAAAAGAAGTTTGTACACGTTATCCTGCCAACGTATTCTTACCATGCCGGTTCTTATTCTTCCGCTTTTTTAACGGCTGGCTTCCTGCCCCGTTTTTTCGTTCCGGTCGTTTTTGCTTTGGCGGTTTTTCTCCGGGTTTTAGTTTTTTTCGTCTTTTCTGCAGCCACGCCGCTTTCCGCTTCCATAAGCGAAGCAGTCGTTACCTTTTTCCTGCGTCCAACCCGCTTCGGCGCTGCATTCGTGCAAGCCGGGTCGGAACAGAAGTATTTTACTTTTCCATTTCCTTCCACCCGTTCCAGCAACTGCTTTCCGCAGACCGGACAGGGTTTTTCGGTAGGTCTGTCCCAGGAGGTAAACTCACAGACAGGATAATGCTCGCAGCCATAGAACACGCGACCCGTCTTTGTCCGCCGCTGTGTTACCTCACCGCCGCAGTTCGGACAGGGCACGCCGATTTTTACCAGCAGCGGTTTTGTATTATGACACTGGGGGAAACCGGAGCAGGCCTGGAACTTGCCGAACCGGCCTTCGCGTATGACCATATCCTTGCCGCACAGCTCGCATTTTTCCCCGCTTAACTGCAGCGGAGGCGGATCCTTGGGAATCACCCGGTCCGCTTCTTCCAGCAACTGTTCAAAGGGTTTATAAAAATCAGCCAGCGTCTTTTCCTTTTCCACCTGGTGGGCCGCAATGGCATCCAGTTCATTTTCCATGTGGGCCGAATACGGAATATTGATGATATCACCAAAATGCCCTGTGAGCATATCTGCCACTTTGATGCCCAGTTCCGTAGCCATCAGCTTCTTGCCTTCCCGCGCCACATACCCCCGGGTCTGGATGGTCTGGATAATCGGCGAATAGGTAGAAGGACGTCCGATGCCTTCCTCTTCCATCTTCTTGACCAGGGAAGCTTCTGTGTAATGGGCCGGAGGCTCGGTAAAATGCTGTTCACCGGGCAAAACTTTATGTAAGGTCAATACGGTGCCGGATTTAATAAACGGAACCTCCGCCTGTTTCTCTGCGTTCAGTTCTTTTTTATCCGCCAGACGCAGATGACCGTCAAAGGTCATAATCGAACCGGTGGCTTTTAACTCATAAGCGCCTGCCCCAATGGTCAGCGTCGTCTGTTCGTACTCGGCCGGTGTCATCTGGCTGGCCACGGTACGGTCCCAGATCAGTTTGTAAAGACGGAACTGCTCTTTCGTCAGGTACGGTTCCATTTCAGAAGGCGTCCGTGCAACAGACGTAGGACGAATCGCCTCATGGGCATCCTGCGCGTTTCTCTTGTTGGTGAAAACATTGGGTTTCTCCGGGCAGTATTCGGCGCCGAAAAGCTGCGTAACCAGCTCGCGGGTGGATGCCACAGCCTCTTCCGACAGCCGGGTGGAGTCCGTTCTCATATAGGTAATCAGACCGGCGGAACTTTTGCCGATGGTAACGCCTTCATACAACTGCTGGGCCACCATCATCGTGCGGCGGGTCGTGAAATTCAGTTTATGGGAAGCTTCCTGCTGCAAGGTGCTGGTGGTAAAAGGCGGCAGCGCGCGGCGGGATACCGTCTTGCGGAACGCAGCTTCCACTTTATAGGCGGCCTCTTTCAGGTCAGCTTCTATCGCCATGGCTTCCTGGGCGTTATGCACTTCCAACTTCAGGCCGTTTTTCTTGGTTGCTTCTGCATCAAACAGCGGAGCTTTGGCTTCTTCACGAAGCTTTGCCCTGATGGTCCAGAACTCTTCCGGAACAAATTCGTCAATCTGCTTATCACGGTCGGCAATGATTTTAACCGCTACGGACTGTACGCGGCCGGCGCTTAAGCCTTTGCGCACCTTACGCCACAGCAGCGGGCTCAGTTTGTAACCGACGAGACGGTCGATGATTCGACGGGTCTGCTGCGCGTCCACCATTGACATATTGATGGAACGGGGATGCTTTAACGCTTCCTTCACGGCGCCGGAGGTAATTTCATGGAACTCAATCCGGCAGGGGGATTTATCATCCAGACCCAGGATATGGGCCAGGTGCCAGCTGATGGCTTCCCCTTCCCGGTCAGGGTCAGTTGCCAGATAGACTTTGTCCGCTTTGGCGGCTTCTGCTTTTAACTCGCGGATCAGGTCGCCCTTTCCGCGGATATTGATGTACTTCGGTGTAAAATCATGCTCCACATCCACGCCCAGCGTGCTCTTGGGCAGATCGCGCAAATGGCCCATGGATGCCTTCACCGCATAATTTTTACCTAAAAACCTGGAGATCGTCTTGGATTTGGTCGGTGATTCCACAATAATCAAATTCTTTTTCATATTTCCTCCCGTAATAAAATATTGGGTAATAACCAGATTTAAAGAGACACTGATTAAATGCGTTTGTTCGATGACCAAGCAGGCTTTGACCGTTGTAACCGGTACCGGCAGTTAGGAACACTTCGTCATCAGCTACAGAAATACTGTTGCGCCGAATTCATCTGCACAAAGCCCATCATCTGCATCTCCAGCAGCATAACGCTGGCCTCCCCGATACTGAAGCCCGACGCATTCACGATCTGTTCCAGCGTCAGCGGTCCCTGTGTCAGCAAGTCCAGAATTTTCCGGTGGGCCTCCGGGCATTTACGTAACGGCGCCGCGTCACTGCAGCCGGAAAACAGATTGGAATGCACGCTGCCGCTTAACTCCGGGAACAATTCCTCCAGAATCTCTTTCGGGGAATCCACCAGACGGGCTCCGGCTTTGATCAGTTTATGAGGTCCGGCGCTTTTATCCGTAAAAATATTGCCGGGAACACAGAAAACCTCGCGTCCTTCGTCCATGGCAAACTCCGCCGTAATCAGCGCCCCGCTCCGGGCCGCGGCCTGTACCAGTACCACGCCCTGACTGATGCCGTTGATGATTCGGTTACGTTCCGGGAAATGATACCGTTCCGGCTGTGTTCCGGGCGGATATTCGGACACAAGCGCCCCGTTCTCCGCAATGGCCGCAAATAATTTTGCGTTTGTATGGGGATACACTACATCCACACCGCAGCCCAGCACGGCGACAGTTTTTCCTCCGCCCTGCAGCGCTCCCGCATGGGAAGCCGAATCAATTCCTTTCGCGCCTCCGCTGACAACCACCACACCGGCGGCTGCCAGCGCTTTGCCAAAAGCAGTTGCTACTTTTGTTCCATACGCATCTGCCAGACGGGATCCTACCATGCCGATGCTGTAACGACAGTCCGGCAAGGTTCCCTTTACATACAAAACCACAGGCGGAAGCAGAATCTGCTTCAACCGTTCCGGATATTCCGGACCGGTTACAGGCACAACCGAAATACCCAACCGTTCACACTGCTCCCGCAGCTTTTCCGGAAGGTCCCCGTTGTCCTTTCTGCATTCCGCAAACTGCGCAGCGCTTTTTTCAGAAACAATCCCCGTTGCGAGAATGTCCGCTTCCTCCGCTTCATACAGATTCTGTGCGCTGCCAAAAGCCTTGACCAGCGCCAATAATCGCGCCGTGCCAATTCCTTTGGCAGCTCCCAGTGCAGCCCAGTAATAGTTTTCCATAAAACCGCCTCTTTTCTTAAATTTGGGTGCCCTAATTTGCCTTATTCAATTATAATGTTACTTTAATATACATAGCACAACCGCTATCATAAAGTCAATGTGTTTTTCATTTTTCTTCATTAAGTAGTAAAAAAACAGTAATAGAACGGAAGGGAGTACAACGTTTGGAAACAGGGAACAAACACGCTGCTGTGTTTTGCAGCCAACGGTCAGCAGCGATGCAGCGTAACCGTGAACTCCGCAATCTGCTGCGCTGCCTCCGGGTGACCGTACAACGCTTTCTGCTGTTCCTGCCGGCGCAGCCGTTCCGGAACCGGAACCGCCCGTACCTGTTCCAGATATTCTGTCAACTGGCGGAGGTCCGTTACCGCCGCAACACCGTATTCATTTTGCAAAAACGCAGTGTTCCCCTGTTCCTGCCCGGGCAGCGGCCGATAAATCAACGGGTTGGCCCCGCAGGCCAGACACTCGGCCAGGGAAATTCCCCCCGCTTTGGTAACGACCACGTCCGCCGCCTGCATCAGATGCGGCATACAGTCTGTAAAACCAAGAACCTGCAGAGGGGACTGCATTGTTTCATCGCCTGCGCCAGCACCAGAAACAGAATGATTTGTAAAGGTATGGCACAGAGCTTCCAGTTTTTTGCGCAACGTATCATTATGCCCGGTAACCGCCACAATATAAACCGGTTCAGACCGTCTGACCAGCAGGCTCCTCACAATTTCTTCCATCGGAAGCATACCGCCCCCACCGCCGGCTAACAGGCAGACAAACGCATCCTCGGGCCAGCCGTATTTTTTTCGTACAGCGGTTCGCGACTCCGCAACGGTATTTTGCAACGCAAACCCGCTGCGAACCGGAATGCCGCTGGCAATAAGCACGGGTGCTGATTCAGATTGTTTTTCATTTTCCGCCTGCGGTTTACCACTGTTGTCACCGGAACAGGAACCAGAAACATCAGCCATCACATCGCAATGTTCCGCAGCATCGTTTATCTGTCCAAACAGTTTTTCATCCGCCACAAAATAAGCGTCCACCCCCGGACACACAAGCCAGCGATGCACTGTAAAATCGGTAATCACGACGCCCAG
The DNA here is from genome assembly GCA_017443005.1 of Acidaminococcaceae bacterium. Lineage (GTDB taxonomy): Bacteria > Bacillota > Negativicutes > Acidaminococcales > Acidaminococcaceae > Succiniclasticum. The sequence goes on along the minus strand of JAFSPK010000049.1, from coordinate 8,065 downwards.
CCACAAACCCGGGTCGTACTTCTGCTTGTACAATGAGAGTATCCCCGTTGGCGTCGCGTGGGTGCTGAACACCACATCCGGCTTAACCGCTTCAATAAATGCCTTGCCCAGGCGCAGCAAAATTCCGTTAAGGATATTACGCATCCACAGGGAACCGCCACCCTGATTACTCCAGCGGTAGGACAGTTCATAAAGGAACGGGCAAAATTTCAGAACGGTTCCGTAAAATTTCAGAAACGCTTTCCCGATGACGGAAGGAAAGAAATCAAACACGTTTCCCTGCACTACTTCTACGTTTTCCAGGCGCAGCAGTGCCTCCTCCAGTGCAACGGCAGCCATCCGGTGGCCGCTGCCGATGGGGGCGGACATAATCAATATCTTCAGCTTTTTGTTGCCCGGTTCTCTTTTCATATATTTTTACCTGACCGATGTGTGACGCAAACGCTTTCAAAGCGCCTCTGTAACCATCAGCACGCTTTACAAACTATCTGAAACAGAATTCTCTTATCCTATTGTTGATTTGCCAACACATGTTATAATGTTGTAAGCAAACACGCTATACTATACAACACCTTGTGAAATAATGCAATATGCATTTTGCATTAAATAGGTACAATCTTTTTTTTTTCGGATATGCAACCTGACAGAAAAGGAGAAATCATGAGCAGTTTAAACGCAACCCCGGCAGGTGAACGGGTCCATATCGGTTTATTCGGAAAACGCAATGCAGGCAAGTCCAGTCTGATCAACGCCCTGACCGGGCAGAAACTGGCGGTGGTGGCAGACGTGCCGGGCACCACCACCGACCCGGTATTGAAAGCCATGGAACTGTTGCCCTTAGGCCCGGTGTTGATGATGGACACCGCCGGCATCGACGACAGCGGCGAACTGGGACAGCTTCGTGTGCAGAAATCTTTGCAGGTGTTAAACAAAACCGACATCGCCATCCTGGTCATCGACAGCACCGCCGGCATTACAGACGAAGATTTAAAAATGCTGCAGCGCATCCAGGACAAGGAACTGTCCTGCGTGGTTGTGTTTACGAAAGCGGATGTGGCAGAGAAAAACGAAGCCAACGTTTCAGAAACAACTGCATCAAAACAATTTAAGCCAAACGAAACGCAAGAAAAGGCCGCCAGGGAAGCAAAGCAAAACACAATGCAAGACCGTTCCGCTTTGGAAGCAGAGCAAAACACAATGCAGGGCAATGCTGCACCGGATGCAATATTTAACGCCATTCCTTCCTCCATTCCGCAAATTTCCGTCAGCTCCACTACGGGTAAAAATATCAAAGAACTGAAAGAGCTCTTAGCCCATCTGGTTCCCCAAAAGAAAGCGCCCTTCCCCATCTGCGCCGATTTACTTAAACCGGAAGACCAGGTATTACTGGTAACGCCCATTGACAGCGCCGCACCTAAAGGCCGTCTCATTCTGCCCCAGCAGCAGACCATCCGCGACATTATCGACAGCGATGCCGTAGCTGTCATCACAAAGGAAAACCACGTGGACAGCGCACTAAAAAAAATGAAAAGACCGCCGGCGATGGTCATCACCGACAGCCAGGCGTTCGGCAAAGTCAATCAGGCGGTGCCGCAGGAAATCAAACTTACCTCTTTTTCTATTTTAATGGCCCGTCACAAAGGCAATCTGGAACAGGCCGTGCTGGGCGTAGCGGCCCTGAAACAGCTGCAGGAAGACGACCGTATTCTGATTTCCGAGGGCTGCACCCATCACCGGCAGTGCGGAGACATCGGCACGGAAAAGCTTCCGAAATGGATTCAGGATTTTACCGGAAAACATTTTGACTTTTCCTGGACCAGCGGCACGGAATTCCCCACAGACCTGTCCCTGTACAAACTGATTATCCACTGCGGCGGCTGTATGCTGAACGAACGGGAAATGCAGTACCGGTACCGCTGCGCTGCGGACCAGAACGTACCCATGACCAACTACGGACTGTGCATCGCCTACACCCACGGAATTTTAAAACGCTCGTTAAGCGTGTTCCCGGATCTGGCGGAAAAAGTATAATTGCGAACTTTTCTCCGGTCACTTTGGTGACCGGATTTTTTTCGCAACTCCAGTAATGGAACGGTTTTCCAACCTGCTTTCTGTTAAATAATATAGACAGTATGATTTGTCTGTCTCCGGATAGTATATCATTCGTTCATTTTATTACCGGTTTTGGGAAAGCTGCCACTGGGCCGACGCGTAAATCTCCGGCCAAACATTTAAAAATAAAAGAAAAGGCAAAAGCAAAACAATCAGAACGGTTTTGCGATGCCTTTTCTTTTGCTTTATAATTACCAGGTTTTTAGAGTTAGAACTTATTCTTTAAACAGCTTCTTCTTCCCGATATAAAATACCACAGCCACTACGATCACAAGAATGGTTAAACGCACCATGCTCTCCCGGAAGTGTACCACGTCGTGACCGATGACCACTTCCAGCGCAGTGGAGGGAAATTTGCCGATGAGGTTGGCGATGATGTAGTCTCTTGTGCTCATTCGGCTCAGGGCGCCGACGGCAGTAAGGATGCCGGACGGAAAATACGGCAGCGCCCGGGCAAAGGTCATCCAGATGATGCCGTTCTTTTCGCTGGCCTTGTCAATATCCTGCAGACGATTGGCTTTGCGGATCAGTTTTTCCGCCGTGTTGCGGAAGAAGAAACGCATCAGCAGGAAGCTCAGCACCACGCCGGTGGTCTCCGCCAGCCAGGACACGGCGATACCCAGGGGCAGGCCGAAAATCAGGCCGTTGGCGGTTGACAAAAAGATAGAGGGAAAGATACTGCCCGCATTGATGAGCACATCAATAAAAAAGCTGATGAAGATGGCCCAGGGACCGAAGGAACGCAGGTATTCCGCCAGCGCTTTCACGTTACCGCTGACTGCAAGCCGGCCCGCTTTGTGTAACACTTCGCCGGCAAACAGGTTCAGGCACAGCAGCAATACTAGCAGCAGCACAAGGGCCGCAATCTTAGTTACCCCGTCCGGATCCTGATACCACTTCTTTTTTTCTTCTGACATGAAAGTTCTTCTTTCTTGTTTTTATTTACAACATTGGATGGAAAATTGCAAAACGCTGCAACATTTTATGAAAAATCAGAATTCATTTTTTCAAAAAATGCGGCCAGGTCGTCTTCATTTTATAAAACATTACGAATTAAAAATTCCGGCAAAGCGGCTGTCAAACAGATTGGCGGCGCCTTTCAGCATTTCTTTCCGCAACTCCGGCTGCGCCAGGGCCCGGGCTGCGTCTTTGCGGGCCGCCAACAGCACGTCCGTGTCTCTCAGTATATCAGCCAGGCGCAAATCCGGCAAGCCGTGCTGTCGCAGGCCGAACAGCTGCCCCGCGCCCCGCAGTTCCAGATCCCGCTGGGCCAGTTCAAAGCCGTCGTTGGAATTGTGCAGTACCGTTAAGCGGGCCAGGTTGTCCTGCTCCTGATTGTCCGTCAGCAACACGCAATAGGACTGTTTGTCGCCCCGGCCTACCCGTCCCCGCAGCTGATGCAGCTGGGCCAGGCCGAACCGGTCCGCGTTCTCCACGATCATCAGGGTGGCGTTTGGCACATTGACGCCTACTTCAATAACAGTCGTAGTCACAAGACATTTCAGTTTCCCTGCCGCAAAGGCTTCCATAATTTCGTCCTTTTCCGCAGGCTTTAACTTGCCGTGGAGCAGACCGCAGGGAATGTTCTTCAGCCAGGTCTTTTTCAGTTCGGCATACACATCGTTCACGCTGCGAATGCCTTCCATAGCTTCCGATTCCTCAATGGAAGCGCACACCACAGACACCTGCCGCCCCGCTTCAATCTGCCGAACCATGCCGGCATAAACTTTCTGCCGCATGTCGCCGGTGTAGCATAAGGTTTCCACGGTCTTCCGCCCCGGGGGCATGCCCCGCATCACGGAGGTTTCCACATCACCGTAGACCGTCAGCGCCAAGGTACGGGGAATGGGCGTGGCCGTCATGATCAGCACGTCCGGCGCATAGTCCGATTTGTTCACCAGCGCCGCCCGCTGATTCACACCGAAGCGGTGCTGCTCGTCCGTCACCACTAACGCCAGATGGGCGAAGACCACGTCTTCCTGCAGCAACGCATGGGTGCCCACCAACACGTTCAGCGTGCCTTCCGCCAGTTCCTGCAAAATTTCACGGCGCTCCGCGGCTTTGGTATTGCTTGTCAGTATTTTTATGGTAATACCAGTATCTTTAAAAAAATCTGTCAGCGTTTCCAGATGCTGCTGGGCCAAAATACCCGTAGGCGCCATGATACAGCCCTGAAATCCGTTTTCCGCAGCTTTTGCCAGCGCCAGGGCCGCAATGACAGTCTTGCCGCTGCCCACGTCGCCCTGCAGCAGGCGATGCATGGGCTTCACATCTTCCATGTCGCCGGAAATATCCGCCCAGGCTTTTTGCTGGGCCCCGGTCAACGTAAAAGGAAGATTCTGCAAAACCTTTTGCACCAGCTTCCCGTCCCGGGCCAGTTTAACGCCCGGCCGTCCGTCGTGATTATGCTCCCGGTTCAGCATCAGCCCGCACTGAAGCAAAAACAGTTCTTCATACACCAGACGCTTTTTCGCCGCGCGAAAATGGGCTGCGCTTTCGGGGAAATGAATGTTGCTCACCGCTTCGATGCGTGATAAGAATCCGTATTGCCTGCAAATGCTGTCCGGTATGGTTTCCGGCAGCCCGTACTCCTTCGCCAGCTGCAACGCCTGTCGTACCGCCGCCCGGAGATTTTGCTGGGTCAGCGACTCCGTTAAATTATAAACAGGCAGAATCCCTACCGATTTATCCAGACTTTCTTCATCACAAAACTGCAGCAGCACTTCGCTTACCGCTTTGGCGGTGCGCCCCGGCTTTACCCGGCCCGTCACCAGAATACGGCTGCCTGCTTTAAAGCGCCGGGCCTGAAAACGCTGGGCGCCAAACAGGAAAATTTCCGCATACCCGGTTTCATCTTTTACGGTAATGACCGCGTAGCGACGTCCGCCTCCGGACACCCTCTCCACCGCACGCAGGGCTTCCGCTTCAAAAATCTGGCGGCTGCCGTCCGTTTTTAATTCCCGTATAGTTGCCAGATGAGAATAATCAATATAACTGTCCAGCCGGGGATAATAATTCAGCAAGTCCCCGATGGTTACAATCTCCAGACGGGCAAACGCTTCCGCACGTTTGGAACCGATTCCCTTTAAGGCCGTAATCGGTTTCTGCCACCAGTTTTCCATGCCTTCCCGTCCTTTCCAATAATTTATTAAAAAAGAAAAACACTGTGTTTCGTTGTCAGACGCCTGAAGTATTCTTCTTTTAGTCTTCCAAGCTCCCACAAAACGTCTTTCCAAAAGCTTCCAAAACAGATAAAACAATCCGTAAACGTATCTTATTATAGCACTATTTCTATATTTTTCTTTGACATTTTTGAAAAATGCTTGCTTTTCAATGCCACTTGTGGTAATATACTCATGTTAAATTTTAATGAGTAGCTATATGCTGATTCTGTGAAGGAGGTCGAACCAAATGGCACATATTTGTGAAGTATGCGGTAAGGGCATCATGTCCGGCAACAACGTCAGCCATTCCAACCGTCACACCAAAGCTGCATGGAAACCCAATGTACAGACTGTACGGGCTATCGTTGACGGCGAAGTGAAACGCGTGAATGTCTGCACCCGTTGCCTGCGTTCCGGCAAAGTTACCCGCGCATAATCAGAAATGATACAATGAGCTGTTCTCTTCGGAGAGCAGCTTTTTTGTTTTGCCCTTTTTTGTTTTTTAGCTTTTGTTTTACGACTTTTATTTTAAAGTTTTTCCATTTTGCACTTTTCGTTTTAAAGCTTTTGTGTTTCCTAAGAAACATAATAACTCCTAACAACTTAACAACGATAGAAAACAGTTGTGTAAGGAAATACTTTAAAGGCAAAAAACTACTGCAGCCGGTAAGGCATAAGCAAAACATCGTGAACGTTTACGATATTTCATGAGGTGAAATTTGCCGTAGTGGCGAGACTGTCTGAGGGCGAAGCCCGAGTTTCGAAGCCACAGGCAAATAAGCCCATGAAATAACAAACATGAACGGTTTTGCGACGCCTTACCGGCTGCAGTGTTACTTGTACTTTTTAAGGTTAATCATCACTCCGAAAAATAGAATCAAAAATACTTTTCTTCTCATCCGAATTATCAATCACGTCTTCATTGAAGTTGATCCGCGTGCCGCATTCCGGACAGAACTTTGTGTTAGCCCTCACCTTGTGCCCGCAGCTGGTGCAACGAATGAACGCCTTCATCTCGATGAGGCGCTGCTCATACAGTTTGTAAAACGCGTCCACATCACTGTAATCCGGTTTCCAGGTGTACACTTCAATGTATTTTTTATGCTGGTCAAAGAACAGCTGCACCGCACCGTCCCCCATGTCCTGCAGAGTAACGTCAAAATATTTTTTTCGTTTGTGCCCGTGAATCACGTGATGCTCTTCATCCCGTTCATCCACATCAATGCCGATATCGTTCAGGCAATCAAAAATCAGCTCCCAGGCATCCTGGAACGCCACTTCATAAATACGGATATCCTGAACTCCGCCAGCTCCCGGTATACGCATATGTTTCCACCTTTCATTAACTAAAACTGAAACTACGTTTTTAGAAACTACGTTATTATAATCATCGCTCAATGAATAAAGCGTAATTTTCAAAATCAAATGTCAGGCAAACTGGAACTGCATACAAAACGCAGCAACAATTGCTGTAAAACAACTGTACAAATTTTTTTCGTAAACTCTTTTAAAAAATGGCTGCGAGCCTTGCGGTACGCAGCCATATATTTACTTCGCATAGTCAACAGCCCGTGTCTCACGAATGATGACCACTTTGATCTGTCCGGGATATTCCATTTCTTCCTCAATCTTCTTGGAGATATCGCGGGCCAGTAAAACGGCTTTCGTATCATCAATGACTTCGGGTTTAACCATGATGCGGATCTCGCGGCCAGCCTGAACAGCATAGCACTTCTCCACACCGTCAAAGGATTCGGAAATCTCTTCCAATCGTGTCAGTCGTTTCAGGTAACTTTCCAGAGTCTCTCTGCGGGCGCCCGGGCGGGCAGCAGATACCGCGTCAGCAGCGGCAATCAGTACAGATTCCACGCAATTGGGTTCAATGTCCCCGTGATGGGAACCGATTGCATTGATTACAAATCCGGACTCACGGAACTTCTTGGCAACTTCCACGCCCAGTTCCACATGGGAACCTTCCATTTCGTGGTCAATCGCCTTGCCAATATCATGCAGGAGGCCTGCACGTTTCGCCAATGTAACATCCACGCCTAATTCAGAGGCCATGATGCCGGCCAGCTGCGCCACTTCAATAGAATGATTCAGCACATTCTGTCCGTAGCTGGTACGGTATTTCAGACGTCCCAGCAATTTAATAAGCTCTGGTCTCAGACCGTTGACTCCAACGGTAAAGGTTGCCTGTTCGCCGGCTTCCTTGATGTTCTGCTCAACTTCTTTCTGGGCTTTTTCAACCATTTCTTCGATACGGGCCGGATGAATCCGTCCATCATTGATGAGCTTTTCAAGGGCAATGCGGGCAACTTCCCGGCGTACGGGGTCAAAACCGGAAATAATAACTGCTTCCGGGGTATCATCGATAATCAGATCAATGCCTGTCAGGGTTTCCAGCGTACGGATGTTTCTGCCTTCCCGGCCGATGATCCGGCCTTTCATTTCATCATTGGGCAGGCCCACTACGGAAACCGTAGTCTCCGCCACCTGATCGGCAGCACAGCGCTGGATGGCCAGCGCGATGATGTCCCGGGCCTTTTTATCAGCCTCTTCTTTCGCGCGCTGTTCCATTTCCTTGATCATAACGGCAGTGTCATGCTGTACATCGTCGCGGACTGCAGCCAGCAGTTCCTGCTTCGCGTCTTCGCTGCTTAAACCAGATAACCGTTCCAGTTCCTGCAACTGTCTCTGGTAAAGTGCGTCGACCTTTTCCTGTGCAGCATTCAGTTTGGATTCTTTTACTGTAAGATTTTCTTCTTTCTTTTCGAAAGCCTCAATCT
>JAFSPK010000048.1:0-15413 GCA_017443005.1 Acidaminococcaceae bacterium | reverse complement strand
CAGTACATGACGAGACGGGGTTCCTCCGTAACTTCTGCCACAATGGTGGCTTCCAGGTTTTCCTCATCCGCAAACTTCGCGAATTTTTCCCAGTCTTCTTTCCGGATCACAACCGCCATGCGTTCCTGGGATTCGGAAATCGCCAGTTCCGTTCCGTCCAGGCCGGCATATTTTTTGGTTACTTTGTCCAGATTGATCTTCAGCCCTTCCGCCAGCTCGCCGATGGCCACGGAAACACCGCCGGCGCCGAAATCGTTGCAGCGTTTTATCAGCACCGTTACTTCGGGATTCCGGAACAGGCGCTGGATCTTCCGTTCCGTAGGCGGATTCCCTTTCTGCACTTCCGCTCCGCAGGTAGACAGGGAATCTACCGTATGTTCCTTGGAGGAACCGGTTGCCCCGCCGATACCGTCACGGCCCGTACGTCCGCCCAGCAGTACGATGATATCTCCTGCCGCCGGACGTTCCCGGATCACCGCGCTCTTGGGAGCAGCCCCCATGACCGCGCCGATTTCCATACGTTTCGCCACAAAACGGTCGTGATAATATTCCTGTACCTGCCCGGTAGCCAGACCGATCTGGTTGCCGTAAGAGGAATACCCGGCCGCCGCCCCGATAGTCAGCTTGCGCTGGGGCAGTTTGCCCGCCAGGGTTTTTTCGATGGGCGTACGGGGATCGCCGGCACCGGTAATACGCATCGCCTGATACACATAGGCCCGGCCTGACAGCGGATCGCGGATGGCGCCGCCCAGACAGGTGGCTGCGCCGCCAAAGGGCTCGATTTCCGTGGGATGGTTATGGGTCTCGTTTTTGAACATAACCAGCCAGTCTTCGTTCTTTCCGTCAATTTCCACAGGCACAACAATGGAACAGGCATTGATCTCTTCAGAGTCATCATTGTCTGGGAATTTGTTTTCTTTCTTTAATTTTTTCGTGGCGATACAGGCCATGTCCATCAGGGTGATGGGCCGGTCGGTTTTCTTTCCGTACACTTTGTCACGGATGGCCAGATATTGTTTAAATGCGTCTTCAATAGGTTTTGTGTAATACCCCGGCTCGATTTCCACCTTGTCCAGATTGGTCATAAAGGTGGTGTGACGGCAGTGATCGGACCAGTACGTATCTAATACGCGAACTTCCGTAATGGTAGGTACACGCTTTTCTTCTTCTTTAAAATATTTCTGGATCCACAGCAGATCTTCCACGCTCATGGCTAGGCCCAGATTTTTCTGCATGGCGGCAATGTCAGCCTCCGAAAGATCCAGAAATCCTTCCATCCGTTCCACATCCGACGGTTCCTCCCAGGTATCTTCCAGCGTCTCCGGTTTATCCAGCGCCGCTTCCCTGGCTTCAATGGGGTTCACCAGATATTTTTTTACTTTTTCAAATTCATCGTCGGTCAGGCTTCCTTTTAACACAAATACCTTGGCCGCAGCCACCAGGGGTTTTTCTTTCTGGGTGATCAGCTGGATACACTGGGCCGCGAAGTCTTCCCGCTGGTCATACTGGCCGGGCAGCAGTTCTACCGCAAAAACTTTTTCATCGGCAGCGGGAACCAGTTCTTCCATCACCGTATCCACTGGCGGTTCAGACAATACCAACTGCAACGCCTGGGAAAATTCTTCATCCGTAAGGCCCATCACGTCATAACGGGCCAGCACGCGGACCTTTTCCAATCCGTCCATCAACAAATTGTTTTTCAAATCTGCCAGCAACCCTTTTGCTTCTACGGCAAAGGAGTCCTTCTTCTCTACATAAATACGTCTGATCTCACTCATATTCCGGCCTCCGTGAACAGAAAAATATTAATAATACTCATTAATAAAATTTACACATCTGGGAAACAAAGCATCAAGGAACGCCGCAAGTTCCGGCCTGTAGGAACGCATCCGGATCTTGCCCGCTTCTACCAGCTGGGTAAAAGTAAACGCCCCGAAATACAGCTGGGTAAACGCTCCCATGGGAACCACCGCATCCGCATCGCCGGCAGCTTTTTCCAGATACAGACTGCCCGTGTCCGCAATCAGCGTAACCAGACTGTTATTTTCCTTCAGCAGTTCGTCCTGCAGCAACAGGGTAACCTGCCCGTCGGGACAATCTTCGGGCACTTCATATCGCTGCAGTGCCTGCACCGCGTCAAAACAGCGGGCCATCATAAACGGTTTTACACTCCCTGCCCGGTCTGCCTCCGGAAAATCCAGCCAGGTGTAATCGTCTTCCATCGCTTCCCAGTAAAACTTTTTCGCTGACGACTGATGTTCCCCGGCGTACCGAAGCAGCGCCCATTTGGCGTCCGGCGTCAGGGCAACCAGCTCCTGGATGAAAAATGTTTTATCCTCGATATGATAAAACATATAGCCTCTCGGCTCGCTGCCGTGATACACCACCGCCGCCTGCATCTTTTCCAGCTGATGTACGGCCAGCAGCTTCCGCCACTGGAAATCCGTACGAATAGGCAGCCCGTTGTATCCCTCTGCCAGTGCCGCATATAACCCTTCGAACAACTCTTTCTCCAAAGAGCTGTAATGCCGCAGCCACAGATTTCCGGAAGGAACCGGCACGACCAGTTTATCCAACGGCATCTCATACACGTGCTTGCGGTAACAGAACGCGAAATCGTATTTCTGATAAATCCCTGCATACGCAGGCATCAGCAACGAAAAGGCACAGCCCTTTCTACGCAGCAGACGGAATGCCGACTGCAACAGTTCTTCCGTCAGATGCCGCCCCCGGTCCGCCGGGTCCGTCGCCACACCCACAATATACGGGACGCGTTCTTCCTGACCCCGCAGCAGAATACTGTACGGATTCAGGTGCATCATATTCTGCAGATGCCCGTCGTCTTCAGAAAAACCGCCTACAACCAGATTATGCTGCAGGCAATACTCCTGAAAGTACCATTGATAAAACGGTTCATCTTTCTTTTCAAAACAATAGTCCCAAAGCGCCATAACCTGCGGCAGCTCTGTTTCCGTCACAATTCTGCAATCCATAAACTTCCTCTACACTACAAATCCGAAAAACACCGCACCGCTTCCGGTAACCGGGCAGACATACAGCCGTGTTCCCTTTCTTAATCAGTACATCTGCTTTCCGGCAGTACTCGCTGTTTTTCAACCCGTTTTCATTATTTTACCAGCAGACTGTACTTCTTCACCATAAACGCCGGGTGCAGCGCTTCTTTTGCCTTGCGCAGTCCTTCCAGTCCTATATCTTCTTCCCGGTTAATATATTTCATGTCTGGCCAGACATACTGCGCGCACTCCGTCTGGATTGCCGCATACAGACCGCGGATATCGGGATTGGCTTTTTCCACATTTTCATCGCAGACTTCCCCGTTAATGGTCTTGCCAAAACCGAACGCCTCGATCTTCCCGTTCACGCGAATCGCCCCGCCCCGTAATCCCAGGGCTTCAAAATTCACAAACGCTTCCTGCAGCGCGCGGATTTCCCAAACAATGCTGGGATCCGTCTCCATCCGAGCCTTGCACCACTCTTCGCCAAAATTCAGACACTCGGCAAAATTTTCCGGATTGATCATTTCAAATACATAATCCGGATTCTCCCTTTTGAAGGTATTGTAATGATTCTTCTGCCCGTGGTAGCGGCGTCCCCGCAGCGTCGCCAAATCCTCCTGCAGGTACACGTAGTCCCAACTGTCCCGGTTTTCCCGAAACTCTTCTTCCCCTTTCAGGCAGCTTAACCTTTCCAGCGAACATTCATAGATGCCGCGGAATTCAAACGGACCGCCCTCCGCCTCTCTGATTTCCTTTGCCAGAAGCGGCAGGTCTTCGTCTTTTCCTCCAAAAGGCTGTAAGTAATAGCTTTCCCCCTCCAGTTCCACTTTGATCAGCAGAAAGCCAAATATTTCTGTCCACCACGTACGGTAATAATCCCGCCAGATATACAAATTCGTAAACGCGCATTCCGAGCCGAAATGCTCCGGTTTATTTAAGTACGTTTCAAACAGGGCGCGGTCTTTTACCGCGACTTCTTTAAATTCTAAAATAAAAATACCCCTTTCCAAAAATAGACATGAATTACCCGGCTGCTTTCCTGAAACAACAAAAATACAGTAGAAACAATAAACAACAGAAAACGCTATGGAAGCAGGAGTAATAAACTTGCTGTCAGTTTATGTATTCTTAGATATTTTTAATTATATCATAACTCTATTCAATATAAAACAAAAATAAACCGACTGCCTGTTAAACAGTCGGTTTAGGATAGGATACTATGAGTCTCTTAGGGTCTCTTAAAACTTTTCACAGAAATTTATTCGTGATCATGTCCTGCTTTACGTTTATTGAAGCAGTCAAAGCAATAAACCGGGCGATCTTCAGAAGGACGGAACGGAACTTCCGTCTCTTTACCGCATTCCGCGCAAACCGCTTTAAACATTTCCCGCGGCTGGGTCCCGTTCATACGGGCCTTACGGGCAGCACGGCAGGAAGAGCAGCGTTTCGGTTCATTGGTAAAACCTTTCTCCGCATAAAATTCCTGTTCTGATGCGGAAAAAATAAATTCATTACCGCATTCAACGCATTTCAGGGTCTTGTCTTCAAACATAGTTCAGTCACTCCTTTTCCTTTGTACCCCATAGGAACAACTTGCTTCTTACTGTACCGCTTTTTCCTAATTGACGCACTCGGAAAAATAAGTGAGAAAACGAAACAAAACGAAACAATAAACTAAGCCGGCCTTGAGATATCCTAAAGTGAAGTATACCAAAAAAAGAAAACTTGTCAATGCTAATTTGCAATATTATTGCTTACAATTTTAGTAAAATTCACTTTTTTAATCTTTTTAGCATTGGATGTTGATATTTATGTCGATATAATTGTAATATTGTTTACAATATTTCTGTTTCAAAATTCCGTCCGAAAAACACTCGTAACGTTTTCTGTATTTCAGCGGCCACATTACGAATTAAATCTGAATTATAGCGGCTGATCGGACGACATACCGGTCAAGTCATACGAAAATCAATCCTATAGTGGACTGCTCGGACATCAGGCCGGTCATAAAATTTATAAATCAATACTATAGACTGATTTGACATCATACCGTTCAGTATTGCGTCAGGTTTGCATAATCCAGCGTGTAGGACCGGCCCCAGTAATAAAAACAGGTTATGGACGCATTCCCTACATGCACATGCCAGGCACGGTTCAGATCCAGCCCCAGCATGGTGCAGATCAGCACGCGGATAATGCCTCCGTGGGCCACAAACGCCACGTCGCCTTCCGGATACTGATCCAGGATTTCCTGCACAACAGGATAGGCGCGTTTCTGCACATCCAGCATACATTCCCCCTGAGGGATCGTTGTGGTAGCCGGGCTTGCAAAAAAATCTTTCCATTCCTTGGCATATTTCTTCTGGATATCTTTGCTGTTCATGTTTTCCCAGATACCAAAGCTCATCTCCTGCAACGCATCCGTTGCCTGCGGTTCAAGCCCCTTCACCTTACCGATGATCTCCGCGGTGGTTATGGCGCGTTTCAGGCTGCTGGTATAAATCGCCTGCAACGGGATATCCCTGAAAAATTCCGCCGCCTTTTCAGCCTGTTCGATTCCTTTCTGATTCAGAAGAATATCCGTCCGGCCCTGAAAACGCATCGCGTTGTTGTAATCCGTTTCCCCGTGACGAATCAGGTACAGCTTAGCCATGAAACTCCTCCTTTTGCTGCTCTGGACAGCAGCCTTCCCCTTCCAAATTACTTTTCGTAACCTTCGATGTATTATAAAGTCACGATTATGTCTGTAAATACAATATCTTACGAACACACGACGACTGTCAAACGCACGATGACTTATAAAAACGCTGATCACTCAGCATCTTCTTTACTATTTTTCTTTTCTTCCTGCACTTTTAACGAATAATCTTCTTTTTCATTATGCACGCCGGCCTCTTCGAAGGTTTCCATTTCCGTATAAGCCTTGATGCCCGCGTCAAACAGGCGCAGACAGGTCAATGCTCCCACGCCCTCTGAATGGTTCAGGAAAAGGCGTAAGGGCGCCTGCAGTTTCAGTTTATCCAAAAGCAGTCCGCTGCCTTCTTCCGCTGATTCGTCGCCGGCAAAACAATATTGCAGTACAAAGGGATTAAACATGGAAGCAGCCAGGGCTGCCAGACAGGTAGCGACGCCGTCCAGCATAACCGGTATGCGCATCCCCGCCGCCTGCAGGATCGCACCGGTCATTGCTGCTACGACAGGACACTGCAGTCTGTCCAGAAAGGCCAGTCCGTCTTCCTCATCCAACAGATCCTGCCAGTCAGGTTTCAACTCGTTTTCACAGGAACCGAGACAAATCAGCCCCGCTTTTTCCTCGCCGATATATTCTCCTGCCAGCATGGCGCCTTCTTCCAGCAGATCGTAGGACGTCTCCCCGATGACAAGCAGCGGGACTACGGTTGCATCGACATGAGAGGCGTAAACAGAAAGCGCTTTTTTCTGCAGCATGGCCGCCTCAATTTGCGCCGCATGCTTCGCTTCTCCCCACAGCAAAAGAAGGCGGGTCTCCGGAACTGTCACCAGCTGTTTATCCGAAGAACCGATGATTCCCGCATACCGCGCGGTCATACTTTCCAACTGGGCCAGGGAACCCACCGGCTTGATCAGGTTGTCAAACCGTTTCTGCGCCGCCCTGATAATCTCTTTGCTTAAAGGCTGAATTTTCGTAACCAGTTCTTCAATATGCATAATTGCCTTCCTCAAACAATATATCCTGAACTTTTAGCAACACAGTATCCGGCGTCTGATTCCATTCTAAAAAGAAATCATCAGTCCTGTCCGAAATACTGTTTATTATCTGAATAAATAATAAGCCAAAAACAAAACGATTACAGTTCCGCATTCCGTTAAAAAGCCAAAGGTATCGCCGGTCAGACCGCCCAGATTCCATTTCAGGTAAAAGGCAAGGGCCATACAGGGAACGCAGCTGAAAACCGCCAGCCTGCACCAGACCGGACCAAGGTAAAACAGAATGCCCGCCGCCAGTACAAGCGCCAGCGGCAAATACACCGGACTGCCTCCGGTTTTGAACATTTCCCCCAGACCGCCGGGCCGTGCGTTGGGAAACAGCAGAATATAAACCACCATCAGCGTCCGGGTCACAACGTACATAGCAACAAGAAGCGGACCTAACACGGCGGTTGGAAAGGAACCCAGCAGGGTAACTTTGGCCAGGATCAGGATGACAGCGCCGATGACTGCGTTGGCGCCTACATGACTGTCCTGCATGATCTCCAGCTTCCGTTCCCGGGTCCGGCCGCTGAACACACCGTCCGCCGTATCCATGAACCCGTCGTACATCAGCGTGCCGATAAAAAACAATTCCGCCAGTACCAGAAACACACCCAGCACATTGCCGGAAAAACCGGCCAGGACGCCAACACGGGCGGCGCCCCACATCAGCGCGCCCATGATTCCTCCCACCAGCGGGAAATACGGCACGGAACGGGCAAAGTCATCCGGGAACCAGACTTCCCGTTTGGTCATCCGTATCCTTGTTAAAAACTCAAGGCAGGTAAAAAAATCCCGAATGTAACGGAAAAGACCCGTAGAACGTTCCGGCAACGGAATATTCAGCCGGTTCCAGAAGCCGGTTTCCTCTTCCACTTCCGTCCCTTTCGTCTTCAAATTTTCTTCCGCCATGGTTACTCCTTAATCAGTTCCCTGTATGTATCCAATGCCGAACGTAAAATACTGATGGCCAGCGAAGCGCCGGTACCTTCACCCAGACGCATGCCGGCGTGTACGACAGGTTTCAGCTGCAGCACTTCCAGCATCTTTTTGGCGCTTAAATCCGAAGAAAGATGCGAGCACAGCAAATATTTCGCGCAGTTGGGATTGATTCCGTACGCAATCAGCGCGGCAGCCGTGGCGTTCACCCCGTCCACCATAGTGGGAACATGCCGGGCCGCGCCTGCCAGCATCATACCGGCCAGTCCCGCGTGATCATAGCCGCCCACTTTACAGAGCACATCCAGCCCGTCCCCGGGTTTCGGTTTATTTACTTCCAGTCCCCTGCGGACCACTTCCGTTTTAATTTTCAGCCGTTCATCGTTGATGCCGCTGCCCCGTCCGACCGTCAGCTCGGCAGGCAGATCCAGAAAGCCTGCGGCAATAGCAGCCGTAGACGTTGTATTGGCGATTCCCATCTCCCCGGTCTCCAAAAGATTACAGCCGCCGTCAATGGCTTCATCAGCCATACGCATGCCGGTTTCCAGCGCCGCAACCGCCTGCTCACAGGTCATCGCCGGTCCCTGGGTAAAATCCTCCGTGCCCCAGGCAATCTTGCATTGCCGCACATGGGAAAACCCGTTCAGGTCAAAATTCGTCCCCACGTCCACCACAACGATATCCGCACCGGCATGACGGGCCATCACATTGGCGCCTGCCGTGCCCCGGCCATACCCGTTGATCATCTGCAGGGTCACTTCCTGGGGAAAGGCGCTGACGCCGTATTTGCAGATACCGTGATCCCCGCACATGAGCAGCATCACCGGTTTCAGTCCCCGGATGCCTCTTCCGTCCGTCATCATCAGATAATCCGCCGTCAGGCCCGGCAGGATGCCAAAATCTTCGCCCGGAGCCAGAGCCGCCCATTCTTTCAGCACTTCCTTACGGATGTTTTCCTTTGGCAAAGATATATATAAATCTTCTAACATAACTGTTGCTCCATTCAGAAACTTATTCAAACCGGAACGCAAGCCGTTTGATATCCACCGCCTGCCCGGCTACCACATAAAAAACCTGGTCGGCAGCCTCCCCGATCTGCTGGTTCACCCAGCCGGAAATATCACGGTATTCCCGGGCCATGGCATTATCCGGTACGATGCCGTTCCCAACTTCATTGGAAACAAACACGACCGTCCTGCCGCAGGCTTTGGCCGCATCCAGCAGCGCCTGCATACGTTGCCGTACCACAGCGGCTTTTTCCGCCGTGGTGCCCCGGGGCGCATCTTTTCCATACAGCATGTTACTCAGGTACAGGGTAATATCGTCAAATAAAATCGCATCCGTACGTTCTCCCGCTTCCGGGAAAATTTTCTCCGCCTCGTAGGGAGCTTCAAAGGTGATCCAGCGTTTTTCCCGGCGGGCTTTGTGCAGCTTCACACGTTCCGCCATTTCCTCGTCCAGAATTTCGGCCGTAGCAATATAGCCGCACAGATTGCCCGCATGCAGCACAAACTTTTCCGCAAATTCACTTTTCCCGCTGCGGGCCCCGCCCAGCACCAGCACAAGCTTATTCTCTTTACTCAATGCAGCACATCCTCCTGTCGCTGACGCAACGTCACATGCAAATACAGATCAATTAGTTGCCTACGCCTTCCCAATGCACATCATGGGCCGTAACCATGAAATTGTTGAACTCACCGTCAGGCGCCTTATCCGGCAGATTCACAGTCACCACCGGGGAATCCTGCAGCGGCTCGATGCTTATTCCGGCAAGGGGCTGCGCGTATTTTACATTCTTCTCGTTTAGCAGTTCCTTATCCATATCCCGGAGCACAATATCCAGTTCCATCATTTTTACAGAGGTAATCGTGCGATTCTTCTTGCCATTGTAGAAATGACCGGTAATAAGCAGTTCCTTTTCTCTGCGTTGCACATTCTCAACCAAAAAGACAATCTTTTCGTTCGCAGTGGCATCTTGTTTTTTCTGCTCGTTAACTGCCTTCATCGCCTCTGCATATTCCTTCAGCTTTGCTTCTTTGGCCGCCGGATCCGCAGCTTTATCGGTTTCAGTCTTCGTCTCTGTTTTCGTCTCCGCTTTCGTCTCAACCTTTGCCGGTTCGGGAGCAGGCGGTGCTTCTTTCTTTTTACCGAACATAAAATACGCGCCGATGAGTAACAGAAGTATCAGCACGCCAATGGCGGCTTTCTTCATCGTGCCTTTGTTATCATTTTCCTCATCGGATGGCGCCGGAGGTGTTTCCGGTACTTCCGCAGATTTTTCTACTGTTTCCTGAACTGCATTTTCCTGTTCTGCCTTCGACTCCGCGTCCCGGCCTGTCAAAGCTTCTGCACCGGTTTCCATTGCCGCAGCTGCCTTAGCCGCTTCCTGTTCTTTTTCTTCTTCCGCCGCCTTGCGTGCTGCTGCTTCCTGTGCCGCACGAGCTTCTGCCGCCTGCCGTTCCGCTTCTTCTTCCGCCGCTCTGCGCGCTGCTGCTTCCTGAGCCGCACGCGCTTCTGCTGCCTGACGGGCCGCTGCCTCCTGAGCTGCGCGTGCTTCCGCTGCTTTGCGGGCGGCTGCTTCTTCCGCTGCTATACGCGCTGCCACTTCCTGTGCTGCACGTGTCTCTGCCGCATGGCGGGCCGCCGCTTCTTCTGCTGCCCTGCGCGCTGCAGCCTCCTGGGCCGCGCGAGCTTCTGCCGCCTGACGGGCCGCTGCTTCTTCCGCTACGATACGAGCTGCCGCTTCCTGTGCTGCGCGTGCTTCCGCCGTCTGACGGGCTGCTGCCTCCTGTGCCGCGCGTGCTGCTGCAACAGCGCTTACCGCTTCTGCAGTCGGTTTGCTGCTCCGGGACGGCATCGTCACTGTCGCGCCGACAGGTTTGCTAACTTTTGGTGGCGTTGCTACAGTACCACCGGCAGCTTTGCTAACTTTCGGTGGCATCGCTACAGTACCGCCGGCAGGTTTACTAACTTTCGGCGGCATCGCTACAGTACCACCTGCAGGTTTGCTAGGTCTCGGCGGCGTTGCCACAGTACCACTGGCAGGTTTGCTAACTCTCGGTGGCATCGCTACAGTACCACCGGCAGATTTACTAGGTCTCGGTGGCATTGCCACAGTACCACCGGCAGGTTTGCTAGGTCTCGGCGGCGTTGCTACAGTTCCACCGGCAGGTTTACTAACTCTCGGCGGCGTTGCTGCTGTGCCGTTTGCCGGACGGGATGGTTTCTGCGGTCTTACGCCTTGTGGTGCAGGCCTTCCGACCTGGGGTGCAGGTCTGGGACCGGCCGGTTTTTTTGGCATGGCCGCCGGACGCGGCGACCCACATTTAGCACAAAACTTGCCCGTATTCACCTTTCCACAGGTACACACCCATTCCGCCCGGGGAGCAGGCGCAGGTGGCGGTGGCGCCGCCGGACGCGGTGCGCCGCACTTTACACAAAACTTACCCGTATTGGTCTTACCACAACTGCACATCCATGTATCCGCAGCATTGTAATCGTATTCCGCCATTGTTAGCACTCCTTTTCTATTTGATCGGATCTCTGAATCCTTTTGCAAAATTCTCTGCGCATTTTTCTTCGGAACAGAAGCAATTTTTTTCTAATTAAATTATAAAGGGAAACGGTAATTATTTCAAACCGTGATTGTGTTTTTTTTAAATATGAATCGCGGCAGATTACAGCGTTCACATTCCTAAAATACTTACAGGATAATACCAGGCCTCTTCATTGACCGGACGCATTTTATCACAGGTGTCAATGACCAGTCCCTGCCGGATCTCCAGTTTATATTTTTTTAGAACACTGTAGTTTTTTGTCGGGTTCTTAGGCATGCTGCCTGTTTTTATTTCAATCGGATAAATACCGTTTTGTTGAACATAAATCAAATCAATCTCTTTTTGATCTATGTCCCGATAATAAAACAGGCTTTCTTTCGGATCCTTATTATGAACGTAAAAATTCTTTATCAGCTCGCTGACAACAAACGTTTCAAAGAAATAACCGCTCATAGCACACTGCTCCAGCATAACAGCGTCCGGCCACCTGCAGAGGTAGGCGCAAAGACCGGTATCCATAAAATACAGCTTGGGTGCTTTTATAATCCGTTTGGATATGTTCGCCATGTACGGCTGCAATAAATAAACCAGCCCGGATGTTTCCAAAACGGAAATCCATTTTTTACAAGTCCGGACATCAATCCCGACGCTGTTCGCTATCGTGTCGTAATGCAGTTCCTGCGCAGTCCGCAAGGCTATTATCGACAAAAAATTCCGGAACTGCAACTCGCTGCCGGCACTGATCAGTTTCCGCACATCTTTCTCCATGTACGTGCTGATATAAGACTTAAAGTAGATCTCCCGCCCGGATACACCGGTTACAATATCCGGCATGCCGCCCCGGAAAATATCACGGAAAACCTGTTGTCGTGTACGATACTTTCCTGTCAGTTCCTTTTCTCTTTTTAACAGCCTGGCAATCTCCGGATCAAACAGTTTCCCCTCCGCTCCATAGGTTTCCGATTGTGAGAAAGAGGCCATGTCAATCACGCCACAGCGTCCGGCAAGAGAATCTGAAATACCCTGCTGCAATTCAAACCGGTTCGAACCGGTCAAAATATACATCAGCTGTCTTTCTTCATTATTTTTAATCCAGACAAGGCGCTGCTCATCAATTACCTTTTTAATCTCGTCAAGCAGAGCAGGCGCTTTTTGGATTTCATCAATAATCAGCGGCCAGCCGTATGTTTCCAGAAACAGTTTTGGATTTTGGATGGCAAGATTGCGGTCCTCTAAATCGTCCAGCGTCACCTTACGGAAAGCGTCCCCAAACATATGGTCAATGGTGGTAGACTTTCCGACCTGTCTTGGGCCATACAACACAATGCAGGGAAACGATTTGCTGACTTCCCGTATCATGGATTCGCTGTTACGTTCTACATACATGCTCATCTCTCCCTTTTCGGCAAAAAATGCATTGCGACATGATTTTCATCGCAATGCAATTATAACCCATTTTTCCGATGAAATCAACATCGCAATGTAGTTTTCATCGGAAATTAACATATACCCTTTGTTTCGTATCGTACAACAGTAATTATTTCAAACCGAGTTTTCGTTTTTGTTTTCGTTTTTTATAAAGATGTTCTGTTTATAGAAAAAAGAACAGACATCTGGAAAAAACTCTTTTACCCCTGCGCCGGCTTATACCTTTGTCCCGCAGTTCGGACAGAACCTGACATCGGGTTCCAACTTCGCACCGCAGTTTTTGCAAAATGCCGGGCCGGCGCTTGCCGGTTCCTCTTTCGCCTCCGGCAGTTCCGGGCATGACATGGCGTTATAAAACACGCCCAGCAAATCCTGCGAACTCATACCGCGCACTCTGAACGCTTCGCTGCCGTACATTGTGGTCATGATAATATCGTGCAAGCCTCCCTGCACAACATATCCCGTCAGGTTTCGCACGCCGCTGCCGGAACCGTCCCATACCTGTACCAACGCGGAACTGTTAATCACCACCAGCCCTCGCGACAGCGTCATAAAATCACTGCGCAGGGCGTATTGTCCGTTCTCCGGTTTGCAGACCGACTTCTCCGTCAGCCCGGCCAGACCTTCAGCCACATCACTATCGTTTGTGTTCCCCGCGTTCATGGTAAAAAGACTGCACAGACTGTAGGGAAGAGATTCAACCGCCTTGGCTGCTATTTCTTCCGGCGTTGCCATACCTTTGAACGGCGATGCGCCCAGCATCTCACTAAGGAACTGGCAGCGGCAGTAATCCATGAATGCAAACAATGCCAGGGTCTCCGGTTTCGTCAGCAACAGGTTAAACGTTCCATTGCTGAACGGCGAATTGCCCACCAGCACCTGCAGCTCAGATACCGTAGCCGCCAAGTCTGTTTCCTCCCTCAACTGCCACTGATCCTTAAGCTTTTCCGCAATAAACAGCCTGTCGCCGCATGCATATGTGTATTGGGGTACAGTTATGCCTGCTCCGCTTACCTGAACAAAGGCGCAGCGCTCCACATTATTCAGCTCATTGATTCGGGGATAATCTGTCAAAACGGTTTCCAAATACTGCATCATTATTACCTCCTGACTCATCTCTTTACTTATTGGTATTCCTGAAATTTTTCGTTACGATTCTTTATAAATTAGTGTCCCTGAACCCTCTTGCTACAATCCTCAGCGCGTTTTCTTCTGAACCAAACGCCTCCTCTACACGACTCTTGTATTCGCCCGGCTTCATTTCTCCTCTTGCTACTTTATTGGCCCACTCGCCGATTAGTTTGGCGTCGTTGCTCAGCCCATCCTTCAGTCCTTTCTTTATGTTTTCCTGGTTTATGTTCTCGATTACGTTAAACTCTTTCGCTGTGGTACGAACGCTTTCGAAATGGTTGTTGGCCGACTCTTTCTCCAAATTTTTGATTCTCTTTCCAAGATCTGTTCTTTCGGCTTCGCTCAGCGTTGTATCTGTATCCAATTGCTTCTGTAGTCTCTGGGCCTCGGCATATTGCTGATGATGCCGCTCCAACGGTGCGCCCTGTTTATGAATGGCCGTCATCTCGTTATATACGCCCGTGCCTTTTTCAGGCGTTCCATAGATCTCCGGATGCAATACTTTATTCACATCGCCTTTGCTGCTTCCCATATATGCATCCGGATTATGACGGTATTCGTACGTATCGGTCGGACGCACGCTCACATTCGTAAAGTCGCGCATCTGCTTCAACCGCAAGGCCTCGCCATATTCCGCCGCCGTCTGCGGATACCGTCCGTGTTCTACCTTATAAATGGCCCTGGCCAGATGATGATCGCCATCTACCTGTGTAAAATCTACCGTCTTTATGCGATCATTTTCCCCGGCAGAGAGCACTTTTACGTTCGGGGAGGTATCCGTATCGTTACCGGCTTTCCCGCCTGCAAGTTTATCCTCTATCCTCTTGGACGTCACGTTAAAATCGCCAATCTGATCGGGGTTCAGTCCATATTCTTCCGCGAGGGATTCATTGCGGGCTTTGAGTACTTTTTGCTCGTACGCAATATCTGACTTATTGTAGCGCGTCCGCAAATCGGTGCCCGTCTTGCCCTGAAGTAGATTCATACGCTGAATGGAAAGTTTATTTTCACGTACGGTCCTGGCCTGAGAATCGAACTGTTCAGACAGTTTCTGGTACTCCGGATCGTTTTGGTAACCCTTCGGGTTCCCTTTCTCCATCGCGGCCATCTTCTCACTGATTTTATACAGCTTACGAAGCTCGTTCATCGCCCGGTCACCCTGACGTTCTTCGCTTATCTGTTGTTTAATATCCGCCTCGGACTGATTTGTCTTGGACGTGCCTTTACCGAGACGCCGTTCGGCAACACTCGTTTTCTTGGATTCCGCGCCGCCCGGTTTCGGTTTGCTACTATCAATATTGCCGTCACCCGGTTTCGGCTTGGTGGAACTTCCGCTATTTCCGTCATCAACGGGTTTCCGACTCGTACTTCCGCTATTGCTGTCATCAACGGGTTTCCGATTCGTACTTCCGCTATTTCCGTCATCAACGGGTTTCCGATTCGTACTTCCGCTATTGCCGTCATCAACGGGTTTCCGATTCGTACTTCCGCTATTTCCGTCATCAACGGGTTTCCGGTTTGCACTTCCGCTATTTCCGTCATCAACGGGTTTCCGGTTTGCACTTCCGCTATTTCCGTCATCAACGGGTTTCCGGTTTGCACTTCCGCTATT
>JAFSPK010000047.1:0-9184 GCA_017443005.1 Acidaminococcaceae bacterium | reverse complement strand
TGCAGCGAATCTTTTGACCACAGTTTTGTTATAGGGGTGACCACAGGAAAAGTTATAGCAAACCACAAAGTGCGTTATAACTTTTAGCGACCACAATTTTTGTTATAGGGGTGACCACACCACAGTTATTGGGATAGCCCTAATATAAATCGGATCCATGCAAAGCGGAAGCAGCGTTTTGCATGGATTTTTTAATTTGCGTTAAAATATAAATAGGTAGGTTGTTTTGTATACCGTTTTGGAAAAAGTCGGGCGTTGCGTTTCGGCAAGGAAAGGCCTATTTTTTCTTGACCGCTCTATAGTCAATTTGTTATAATTACTCTGTATAGCTATGCCGTTTTTTAAGCGGCTCATTTGTATGCCGGATAAGAAAAAACCGGTTAACAGGAGGCAGAAACATTATGGAGGCAAAAAGAAGACTGGTAACCCGCAGCGATTTTGACGGGCTGGCCTGTGCAATGATGTTGCGTGACCTGGATCTGATTGATGAAATCAAGTTTGTACATCCAAAGGATGTGCAGGATGGCAAAATCGAACTGACAAAAAGTGATATTACTACTAACCTGCCCTATGATCCGCGGGTAGGATTGGCCTTTGACCATCACGAATCCGAAATGGACCGGCTGAAGGCAATTGAGACCGGGGGCAAACTGATCATTGATCCTAATGCCCGCAGTGCGGCCCGGGTGGTATATGATTATTACGGTGGCAAAAAAACATTTAAAAAGATCAGCGATGAGTTGATGGCAGCTGTAGACAAAGGCGACAGCGCCGATTTTACCATCGACGAGATCCTCAACCCGAAAGGCTGGGTGCTGCTCCATTATCTGATGGATGCCCGTACCGGTCTGGGACGGTTCCATCAGTTCCGCATTTCCAATTATGATCTCATGATGGAACTGATCCAGTATTGCATGGATCATACGATTGATGAGATTCTGGAGCTGCCGGATGTAAAGGAACGCGTGGAGTTGTATTTTGAACAGTCAGAACAGTTTGTGGCACAGCTGAAACGCATTGCCAAAGTGTATGATAAAGTGGTGGTTCTGGATCTGCGCAACGAGGAAGTCATTCATGCGGGCAACCGTTTCATGATTTACGCTCTGTATCCGGAAACCCAAATTTCCGTGCATGTGGCCTGGGGCTTCCGCAAACAGAATACAGCCGTTATGATCGGCAAGTCCATTGTGAACAAAGCTTCTAATGTGGACATTGGTGAACTGTGCCTGAAATACGGCGGCGGCGGTCACCACAATGCCGGTACCTGCCAGCTGGACAACGACGAAGTGGATAAACAGCTGCCGGATATTATTGCAGCGCTGAATGCATAAGGAATAACAGGTAATTGTACAATTTTATTTGTTCAGCCCGGGTTATCGTATCGGTCGAGCTGTGGCAACATAATGGAGGATAGGTCAATATGTTAGATATGAAATTTGTGCGGGATAATCCCGAAAAAGTAATGGAAGCCGTTCGCAAAAGGAACGGCGAACTGAACCTGGATGAGTTTCTGGCACTGGACAAGGAACGCCGGGAAATCACCCAGCAGGTGGAAGCGCTGAAAAATGAACGCAACACGGCTTCCAAGGAAATCGGCAAACTGAAAAAGGCCGGGGAAAACGCAGAAGAAAAGATGGCGGAGGTCCGCGCCATCGGGGATAAGATCGCGGCGGACGATGTTCGCCTGCGGGATATTGAAGCGCGGTTAAAAACCATCATGCTGGCCATTCCCAACATTCCGGCCGAAGATGTTCCTGTGGGCAAAAGTGACGCGGACAACCCGGAAGTACGTCGCTGGGGCGAACCCCGCAAGTTTGATTTTGAACCGTTGTCCCACTGGGATCTTGGCGAAAAGCTGGACATTCTGGATTTTGAACGGGGTCATAAGATTTCCGGCGCCCGCTTTACGGTGTATAAAGGCCTGGGTTCCCGTCTGGAGCGCAGCGTAATCAACTTCTATCTGGATCTGCATACCTCGGAACACGGCTATACGGAATTTTTCCCGCCTTTTATTGTGAACAGCGACAGCATGCAGGGCACCGGCCAGCTGCCGAAATTTGCGGAAGACATGTTCAAGCTGCAGGGAATGGACATGTACCTGATTCCCACGGCGGAAGTACCTATTACCAACCTGCACCGGGATGAGATTCTGAATGGCGACGACCTGCCGCTGCGTTACTGTGCCTACAGTGCCTGCTTCCGTGCCGAAGCCGGCAGCGCGGGCAAGGATACCCGGGGTCTGATTCGTCAGCACCAGTTTAATAAGGTAGAATTAGTTAAATTTACCCGTCCGGAACAGAGCTGGGACGAACTGGAAAGCCTGACAAACAACGCGGAGCATGCGTTGCAGCTGCTGGGCCTGCCCTACCATGTGGTACGGCTGTGCACCGGTGACCTGGGCTTCTCCAGTGCCACTACTTATGATTTGGAAGTATGGCTGCCTCAGGCGAACTGCTACCGGGAAATTTCTTCCTGCTCCAACTTCCTGGACTTCCAGGCCCGCCGGGCTAATATCCGGTTCCGTCGGGACGCCAAGTCCAAACCGGAATTTGTGCATACCCTGAATGGCTCCGGTCTGGCAGTAGGCCGTACCGTAGCCGCGATTCTGGAAAATTACCAGCAGGAAGACGGAAGTGTAATAGTTCCGGAAGTCCTGCGTAAATATATGGGTTGTGACGTGATTCCCGTACCGGAAAAGAAAAAATAAAAGAATTGAGGTGACAACATGGCAGATACATCTGTAAGCTACAAGTGTCCTAATTGTAGCGCACCCTTAAGCTTTCTGCCCGGCCATGACAAAGTGACCTGTGAATACTGCGGCACGGAATTCGAGGTTAAGACCATCGAAGAAATGTTTGCCAAGCAGGAAGAACGGGCGGCTCAGGCAGAAGAGGCCAGAGAAGCAAAATGGGATACCGCCCATGCGGGCAGCGAATTTACAGAAGACGAAACCGCCTTCCTGAAATCGTTTACCTGTTCTACCTGCGGTGCGGAACTGGTCTGCGATGAAAACACCATGGCGACAGAATGCTGCTATTGCGGCAATCCCACCATGATTCCGTCCCGTTTCAAAGGAATGCTGAAGCCGGACTATGTCATTCCGTTCAAGAAGACAAAAGAAGAAGCGGTGGAAGCCCTGAAGAAATTCTACGAAGGACGGAGACTGCTGCCGAATGAATTTACGGCTAATAACCGTGTGGAAGACATTCAGCCCATGTATGTGCCTTTCTGGCTCTTCGATTCCGAAGTTACCGCTTCGGCAGCCTTTAAAGCAGAAAACGATGTGGTGTTTGACACAGCGGATTCGGTCATTACCGAAACCAGCGTTTACGACGTGGAACGTGTCGGCACCATGAAGTTCGAACGGATTCCGGTAGACGGTAGTGAAAAGATGGATGATGCCTACATGGAAAGTATTGAGCCTTTCGATTATAGCGAAATGGTTCCTTTTACCACGGCATACCTCACCGGCTACCTGGCAGATAAGTATGATGTAAGCGCCGAGGACAGCGTGCCCCGGGCCGATAAGCGGGTAGAATACAGCGCGGCCGGCGTGCTGGAGGAAACCGTAACGGGGTATATGCGCCACCAGGTGGAATCCTGTGCCATCCGGAAAGACGTAGGCAGTGTAAAATATGCGCTGGTACCTGTATGGATTCTTACCACCCGTTACAAAGACCAGCCCTACACCTTTATGATGAACGGACAGACCGGCAAGTTTGTCGGCAGCCTGCCCTGGGATAAGGGTAAGGCGACAAAATATCAGGCGCTTGCCACCCTGATTCCGTTGCCCATCGTCTATTTCATTGCGAAATTCTTATTAGGATGAGGGGAGGCGGCAGATTATGAAAAAAATTTTTGCAATTGTAACCATGCTGGTTTCCCTGTTAGTGGCTGTTTCTACCGGGTTCACGGCAACAGCGTCTGCTGCCGGGCAGCAATATCCCAGTTTTGTAGACGGCGCCGCCCTGGTGCAGCCGGTTGACAAAACAAAACTCCTGAGCAAGCTGCGGGAGATTGAAAGCAAACACGGCATCCGTTGTGCCGTTTTGACAGTAAAAACTACCCAGGGCATGAATATCCGGGATTACGCCCAGTCCGTTCAGGATCAGTATTTCGCCAATGCGCCCAAGGGCAGTATCCTGATGGTTATCAGCATGGACAACCGGAAGTGGCATATCACTACGGACAAGACCATGCGTACAAAGATTATTGATGACGTAGTGACGGGCGATTTAAAAGATGCTTTTATCAATGATTTGAAAAAGGGAAGATATGCGGCGGCCTTCACCAATTACGGAAACAAGGTTGATGAACTGATGACCTATTACGAAAAGAATGGGGAGGCTTACGACCCGTCCAAAGAATTCAGTTTTGGCGCGGGAGCTGTGGCAGCCATCATTTCGTTCCTGATTGGCGGCGGCGTGAAGAAGGGTATGATAGCCTCCATGAGCAATGTAACGAACGCTGTGGAAGCCGGACAGTACCTGAAACGCGATACCTTCAACCTGATAGGCAGTAACGACCGGTATTTGTACACCCATACTACCGTAGTACCCAAAGCCAAGTCGCGCGATAATGACAGCGGTAGCAGCGGAGGTACCGGAGGCCACGGCGGCGGAGGCGGCAGCTTCTGACGATAGAACATAAAATTTAATAGTACCATGACACGGGGAGCTTATTTGCTGAGAGGAGCCTGCCGGTTGCGAAATAAAATCTGCAATCGTCTGAAGGTTCGACCCGGAACCTGATTTGGATAATGCCAACGTAGGAATGTCAGAGAAAATTTTGCAAAAGAGTTGCAGACAAAAAAAGCAGGCAGCGTCCAAAAAAGACATTGCCTGCTTTTTGTTTCACGTGGAACGTAGTTTAAATTGATGGTTAATATTTTTTTGTAATTTCGGAGCACACAATATAGATAGTTTTTTGTTTCAAAAATAATTTGGAAAAAAGGCTGGAAACTATTTGCCAAAATATTTTAGGAAAAACATAATTTGATTTTTTGCGGAAGGGATAAAGTAAAAATGAAAAAAAAGTATTACACCCAAATGGAAGCCGCCCGAAAAAATATCATCACACCGGAGATGAAAAGTGTAGCGGCGAAAGAAGACCGCCCTGTTGAATTTATCCGGGAACGGGTGGCCAACGGTACGATTGTCATTCCTGCCAACCCGTTGCATACCAGCCTTGACCCCAATGGCATCGGCAGCATGCTGAAAACAAAAATCAATGTGAACCTGGGCGTCAGCCGGGACTGCAAGGATTATGATATTGAAATGAAAAAAGTCATGAGCGCCGTGCACCTGGGAGCGGAAGCCATCATGGACCTGTCCAGCCACGGCAACACGCAGCCATTCCGGCAAAAATTGTGTCGGGAGTGCCCGGCTATGATCGGTACCGTACCGGTGTATGACGCGGTGATTCACTATCAGCGGGACCTGAACACGCTGGCGGCCAAAGATTTCATTGACGTGGTGCGCCTGCACGCAGAGGACGGGGTGGACTTTGTAACCCTGCACTGCGGTATTACCCGTAAAACCATTGAACAGATCCGGGCCGGCAAGCGTAAAATGAATCTGGTGAGTCGGGGCGGCAGTCTGGTTTTTGCCTGGATGAGCATGACCGGAGAGGAAAATCCGTTTTATGAATACT
Source organism: Acidaminococcaceae bacterium (assembly GCA_017443005.1). GTDB lineage: Bacteria > Bacillota > Negativicutes > Acidaminococcales > Acidaminococcaceae > Succiniclasticum. The sequence continues at coordinate 3,532 of JAFSPK010000047.1, read as the reverse complement.
ATGATGAAATTCTGGATATCTGCCGGGAACATGATGTGACCATCAGCCTGGGGGACGCCTGCCGTCCGGGCTGTCTGGCGGACGCCACAGACCAATGCCAGATTGAAGAACTGGTCCGGTTAGGCGAACTGACGCAGCGGGCCTGGGAAAAAGATGTGCAAGTGATGGTGGAAGGCCCGGGTCATGTGCCGTTGGATCAGATTGCGGCTAACATGAAGGTACAGCAGACGATCTGTAAAGGCGCACCCTTTTATGTGTTGGGACCCTTGGTTACGGATATCGCTCCGGGCTACGATCACATTACGGCAGCCATCGGCGGGGCCGTGGCCGCTATGTCCGGTGCGGCGTTTTTGTGTTATGTGACGCCGGCAGAACACCTGGCCCTGCCCAACGTGGAAGATGTGAAACAGGGCATCATCGCCAGCCGGATTGCAGCACACGCGGCAGACATTGCCAAAGGCATTCCCCACGCCCGGGAACAGGACGACAGGATGGCAGAAGCCCGCCGCAAACTGGACTGGGAGGCTCAGTGGAAGGAGGCCATCGATCCGGAAACGGCCAAAGCGGTCCGTGCCAGCCGCAAACCGGAGGACGACCACAGCGACACCTGCAGCATGTGCGGGAAATTTTGCGCTGTCCGCAGTATCAATAAGGCGTTGGCAGGGGAACTCATAGATATTTTGTAATTAATGTAAACACAGCAGCCGGTAAGGTATCGCAAAACCGTTCTTGTTTGCTATTTCATGGACTCATTTGCCTGTGGCTTCGAAACTCGGGCTTCGCCCTCAGACAGTCTCGCCACCACGGCAAATTTCATCTCATGAAATTACGCAAACACTTACGACGTTTTGCTTATACCTTACCGGCTGCTACATTTATATTACTTATTCCTGCTCCAGTTCCGGTGTGTACATTTTCCAGGCAGCACGGCCATGTTTCTTCGCATAATACAAGGCCTTGTCTGCCGCATGGTACAGTTCTTCAAAAGTTTTTCCGTGTTCCGGGAACATGGAGATGCCGATGGAAACAGAAACGAAAGTACGGATATCCTCGTTCAGGATCAGGCGGTTCGTGTTCTTTTCAATGCTTTCTGCCAAATGCATCGCGTTTTCCGGTTTCTCAATGTCCCGCAAAAACACCATGAACTCATCGCCGCCGGTGCGTCCGGCTACGTCCATACCTTTAAAGGTGTTCTTGATGATATTGCCAATGGCGGTTAGCACCTTATCACCTTTGGCATGGCCCAACGTGTCATTGACGGTCTTGAAGTTGTCCACATCGATCATCATCAGGGCACACAGATTTTTGTCTTTTTCCTTATAATAGTTACCGATCATCATCCGGATCAGGTCTTCCGTGGCGCCTTTATTCAGCAGGCCGGTCAGGGGATCTGTCTTGGAACGCTTTTCCAGTTCCATTTCCAACAGCTGCTGTTTCGTTACGTCGTTAATCAGGGCGATGATGCCATTTATGTTGCCTTTTTCATCATAGGTGGGGCGCTTGATCAGCTGCAGAAATTCCTGGAGTCCTTCGTAGTTTTCTTCAATTATATATTCTGTTCCCTGTCCGGTAGCAAGGATTTTTTTATCAGCTTCCATGGCAATCTTTGCATTGCCTTTGTCTTTGCGTATATCCATGTCCGTTTTGCCGCGGATGGTCCAGTGAGGGTCTGCGTGATTTACATGGCGCCAATAATGGGTTGCGAACACGTACTTTCCTTCTTTATCTTTCAAAAAAATATTGGAAGGAAGCTGCTTTAACATTTTTTCAATTTCAGTAAAGGAAAGAGAATCTTTGGAGCGGATCGCGTTGTTGATACGTTTTTCGAGGAGTTTCCATTCATTGGGAGGCGTTAGCAGCTCTGCACAACCATGTTCCAGGCAGTCCATGTCTTCCAATGTCGGAAGTTCAGGAGAAAGGGCGATGACTGGAATAGAAGTAAACAGCTTATCCATGCTGACTTTGTCGACAAAGGAAAAATTGCTCTGGCGGGCAAGGTTCAGGTCCAAAAGCACAGCCGCAATGTCAGTAGTTTGCTCATTTAATACCTGATAGCCTTCTTCTTCGCTCGTAGCAACCAAAACCGTAAAAGCATTAGAAAGCTTTTCGGTAAATTCCGTAGTCAACGGACTGGGCGGAACAATCACAAGAATCCGCTTTTTATCTTCCATTTCTGGTTTTCATCCTCCTTTCTTCAAAGTATTAACACAATTAGTATATCATTCGATAGGAATAAAAAAAATCCTTTTTTTAGTAAAAAATGTTTTGTGGAAACATTTCGAAAATTTGTGTTACATTCGTTGCAGTTAAAAAGAAAGAATGGTAAGGAAACATGGAGTAATCTGTTGGCAAACCCGGCATGCATAAACTTAGTTAAACCGTGTTTCACCAAAATAAAAATATTTGTGAAATCGCAATTGACTTTTTGACTTTTTGTAAAAAGCGTGGTATTATAATTATGCTGATTGGCACTCTGCGCAAAAGAGTGCCAATGAATTCTTTGGCAAAATTTTTGCTGAAAAATAAAATCTTACTTTGCAAATGTTTTGCTTACAATCATTTTGTTTATAATTTTTATAATAAAAGGAGTTGCAATAACCATGGAAAATGAAAACGTTGCAAAAGAAAAGTTTGAGTTTCAGGCAGAGACCAAACAATTACTGAATTTAATGATCAATTCCATCTACACCAATCACGAAATCTTTTTGCGTGAATTGATCTCCAACGCCAGCGATGCCATTGACAAGCTGCGTTTTGCTTCACTTACCAACAGTGATCTGCTGGAAGGGGACAGCGAGTTTGTGATCCGCCTCACGCCCGATGAAAAGGCGAAGACCCTTACCATCACCGACAACGGCATCGGCATGACCAAAGACGAAGTGATCAAAAACATCGGAACGATTGCCCAGTCCGGTACCAAAGAGTTCCTGGCCAAGCTGGAAGAGGCTAACAAGATTGCGAAAAAGGCAGAGGAAGAAGCCGGCAAGGAAGCGAAGACCGACGCTACCACCAAAGACCTGATTGGTCAGTTCGGCGTAGGTTTTTATTCCGCGTTCATGGTTTCGGATAAAGTGACTTTGATAACCCGCAAAGCCGGGGAAAAAGAAGGGTGGAAATGGGAGTCTGCTGCTGACGGAACCTACACCATCGAACCCTGCGAGGTGGAAAAACACGGCACCAGCATCACCCTGCAGCTGGGCGAAGCCTATGCAGGCGAAGGGGCGGAACAGGATATGACCAGTTACTGGACACTGGAAAGCCTGGTGAAAAAATATTCCGATTACATCCGCTATCCTATTAAAATGGAAGAAACTACAGAAGAACCGGCCCGCAACGACAAGGGTGACATCGACGATAAACTGCCGCCTATTAAAAAAACAGAAGACAAGACCCTGAACTCCCAGACCCCGCTGTGGAAACGGAACAAGAGTTCCATCAAGCCGGAAGAATACAACGAATTCTTCAAGCACCAGTTCCACGAATGGGAAGACCCCATGTGGTATTACCACACCCGGGCAGAGGGTACTGTGGA
>JAFSPK010000046.1:0-4074 GCA_017443005.1 Acidaminococcaceae bacterium | reverse complement strand
GCTACGTATTTGTTGTCCAGTTCCTGCAGCTTGCTCATGTTCTCACTCCCCTGTCACCATGGTGCCCGCGCCTTCATCCGTCAGCAGTTCCATCAGGATGGAATGGGGCACGCGCCCGTCCATAATAATTACATTATTTACGCCTTTTTCAATGGCGTCTTCGCAGCATTTCACCTTGGGCAGCATGCCACCGGCAATAATGCCTTCTTCTTTCAGCTGTTTCGTTTCCGCAACGGTGACCGCCGGAATCAGCGTTTTGTCATCGTCCTTGTCCCGCAAAATGCCCGGCACGTCCGTCATGAGAATAAAGGTTTCGGCTTTCAGGGCCCCCGCGATGCAGGCCGCCGCCGTATCGCCGTTGATGTTGTAGGCATTTCCCTGATCGTCGCAGCCTACGGTGGAAACTACCGGGATATACCCTTTTTCCAGCAAATCCAGCACGGGTTTTTCGTTGACTTCGGTCACTTCCCCCACAAAGCCCAGACGCGGGTCTTTGATTTTGCACTTGATCAGGTGCCCGTCCGCGCCGGAAAGCCCCAGAGCGTTGCCGCCCTGCATCTGCAGCAGGTTTACCAGGGTGTTGTTAACTTTCCCTGCCAACACCATCTGCACGATGTCGATGGTTTCTTTGTCGGTGACCCGCAGGCCGTCCACAAATTCCGCTTTTTTGCCAAGGCGTTTCATCAGGTCGTTGATTTCCGGCCCGCCCCCGTGCACCAGCACGATTTTTACGCCTACGTGCCACAGCAGCACGATGTCTTCCATGACCTGCTGTTTCAGGGTTTCGTTGATCATGGCGTTGCCGCCGTATTTGATGACCACGATCTTGCCGCTGTGCTTTTTTATGTATGGCAGCGCTTCCACCAGAATCTGGGCGCGTTCTGCATTGGAATAGGAATATGGCATGTTTTTCTCCTTACGATCTGTAATCGCCGTTGATCTTTACATAATCATAGGTCAGGTCGCAGCCCCAGGCCGTAGCGCCGGCACTGCCGCTGTTCAGTTCCACCAGAATCGTGATTTCTTTTTCCAGCAGGACTTCTTTGGCAAATTCTTCGGAAAAATCTACCCCGGCTCCGTTTTTGCACACCGGCAGAATGCCTTTTGCCGATTTAAACGCCACGTCCACTTTGTTCACGTCCAGGTCCGCGCCGCTGTACCCGATGGCGCAGAGCACGCGGCCCCAGTTGGCGTCGGCGCCGAACATGGCGGCTTTCAGCAGGCTGCTGGTGATCACGCTCTTGGCTACCACGGCCGCCGTTTTTTCATCAGCGGCGCCGGTCACATCGCATTCCAGCAGTTTGGTGGCCCCTTCCCCGTCCCCGGCAATGGAACGGCACAGCGCAATAGTGATGGTGTTCAGCGCTGTCATAAAGGTATCAAAGGCAGGTCCTTCTTCCGTAATTTCCTCATTGCCTGCCAGCCCGTTAGCCAGGATCGCCACCATGTCGTTGGTGGACGTATCCCCGTCCACGCTGAGCATGTTGAAAGTCTTCTGCACGTCGTGGCTCAGGGCTTTTTGCAGCATGGCTGCGGAAATGGCCGCGTCCGTGGTGAGGAACACCAGCATGGTAGCCATGTTGGGATGGATCATGCCGCTGCCTTTGGCAATGCCGCCCATACGGCAGGTCTTGCCGTCAATTTCAAATTCCACCGCCACTTTTTTCATGACCGTGTCCGTGGTCATGATGGCTTTGGCCGCTTCGTCTTCCCCGGTTTCCGATAACAGGCTTACCAGTTTGTCCATGCCGTTGGCGATGGGCGTAATATTCAGCTTCTGGCCGATGACGCCGGTAGAGGCGATCACCATATCGTCTTTGCTGATGCCCAGCTTTTCCGCAGCCAGGCTGCTCATCTTCTCCGCGATTTCAATGCCGTCGCTGTTGCAGGTATTGGCATTGCCGCTGTTGCAGAGCACTGCCTGGGCGATGCCGTCGGCAATATGGTTTTTGGTTACGGTTAAGGGCGCGCCTTTTACCAGGTTTGTTGTGTAAACGGCGGCCGCGTGGGCCGGAACCTTACTGAAGATCAATGCCAGATCGTTTTTATTGTTCTTCTTCCGGATGCCGCAGTACATGCCGCTGGCGGTAAATCCTTTTGCAGCGCAGACGCCGCCTTCTATCTGTTTTATCATTTGTTCCTCCGATACTGCTTTTCTTTGTGGAAACACTGTTTAAATTTATTTGTGCGCCGCAAGTGTGCAGGCGCATGCAACAGTTGTTCCTTATGGAGACGCTGATTAAATGAGTTTGTGCGCTGGCCGAGGGCTTTTTGCGACTGACAAGGAAATGGCCCGAAGGCGCAGCCGTAGCTGCGTTGAGGGACATTGACGCAGTCAGTCACAAAAAGCGCCGGTCAGCGTGCAGACGAATTAATCAGCGTTTCCATTTATTTCCAGTCCTGTCGTTTCCGGCAGTCCCAGCACAATGTTCATATTCTGGATGGCAGCGCCGGACGCCCCTTTGCCCAGATTGTCGAAACGGGACACCAGCAGGATCCGGTCTTCGTTGCCTGTCACGGTGATCTCCATGTCGTCCCGTCCGGTTAAGGCTGCTGCGGACAGGAACCCGTTTTCGTCCGCCGTTTCTTTAAAATGAATCAGGGGGCCCATGTAGTATGATGCGTACGTTCGTCGGACATCTGCCAGGGAACCCTGCAGATCTTTTTTGAACAGGGACACCGTCACTTCCATGCCGCTGTAAAAATCCGCCACGATGGGACAGAACACCGGGGCGTTTTCCAACCCGCAGATGGCGTTCATCTCTTTCAGGTGCTTATGCGTCTGGCCCAGCGCATATTGCCTGGGGGCATTCAGCAACGGGCTTCGCTGCGGATCTTCGTACTCGGCGATCATGTTTTTCCCGCCGCCGGAATACCCGGTAAGAGAGAAGCAGGTCAGCAGCGCATCCCTGGCCAGCAGGCCCTGTTCCACCAGCGGCGCCACCAGGGCGATAAATCCGCTGGCGTGGCAGCCGGGGTTGGCGATCCGTTTTGCTTTGGCAATTTTATCTTTGTATCCGGTCAGTTCCGGCATGCCGTAAGTCCAGCCTGCCGCCGTCCGGTGGGCCGTGGACGTATCGATGATGACGGCCCCGCTGTCCGCTGCCAGTTCCACCGCTTCGACAGCCGCCGCGTCAGGCAGACAGAGGAACGCCACGTCCGCTTTTTGGAACGCGTCCCGCCGCGCTCCCGCATCCTTGCGGTGCGCTTCATCCAGCGCAATCAGTTCTATATCCTTACGAGTGCATAATCTTTCACGAATTCGTAATCCGGTGGTCCCGGAACTTCCGTCGATAAATACTTTTGTCATGATGGACCTCGGTGTTTACATAATAAAATACTAAACGTATGATTAAGCATATAATAGATGAAATTGCGCTTCCTGTCAAGTTATTTTTTGCATAATTATTAAATCTTTATGCATTTTAATAAATTAAAACAGGCGGTTCTGTTTTCCGCAAAGCCGCCTGTAATGATTCGTCACCGGGCCGGCGTCTGCACCGGCCCGTTTTTGTTTATTTTTTAGTATAACCAAATGCTGAAAGGTTTATTCGTTCAGCATTTTTCTTTTGGCAACTTACAAACTGCGCCGCCTTATCTTTTCTTCAGGTTAATGGCTGCCTGGGCTGCTGCCAACCGGGCAATCGGTACGCGGAAAGGCGAGCAGGACACGTAGTCCAGACCCAGTTCCTGGCAGAACGCTACCGAAGAAGGATCGCCGCCGTGTTCGCCGCAGATGCCGCAGTGCAGCATCGGGTTTTCCTGACGGCCTTTCTTTACGGCCATCTGCATCAGCTGGCCGACGCCGGTCTGATCCAGTTTGCTGAAGGGATCAAACTCATAAATTTTCTGATCGTAATAGCTTTCCAGGAATTTACCTGCATCGTCCCGGGAGAAGCCAAAGGTCATCTGGGTCAGGTCGTTGGTGCCAAAGCTGAAGAAGTCGGCTTCCTTCGCCACATCATCCGCTGTCAGCGCGGCTCTCGGGATTTCGATCATGGTGCCGACCTGGTAATTCAGGAAGTAGCCCTGTTCTTTCATAACCTGTTCCGCGGTTTCCACGATGATATTCTT
>JAFSPK010000045.1:0-7917 GCA_017443005.1 Acidaminococcaceae bacterium | reverse complement strand
CGGTAATATCGTCGGCGTGGCTACGGCTGTGAAAGCCGGCGGCCCCGGCGCGCTGTTCTGGATGTGGGTGGCTGCGTTCTTCGGCATGGCGACCAAATACGCGGAGGGTTGCTGGCTGTGAAATACCGCGGCGTGGACGAACACGGCGAAATTGCCGGCGGCCCCATGTTTTATATTGAAAACGGCATGGGCAGGCAGTGGAAACCGTTGGCTGTGTTTTTCGCGGCGGCGGGCGTGCTGGTTGCCTATTTCGGTATCGGAACCTTCGCCCAGGTGAATTCCATTGTGGATATTACAAAACTATCTATCGGTTTGGATCCCATGTATACGGCTGTGGTTCTCACGCTGGCGGTTGCCGCGGTAACCATCGGCGGTCTGCAGTCCATTGCCTCCGTTGCCAGCAAGATCGTTCCGGCAATGGCGGTGATTTATTTTGTTGCGACGGTCGGTTTCCTGCTCATGTTCATTGACAAAGTGCCCGGCGCAGTGATGGAAGTGCTACGCTGCGCGTTTACGCCGACGGCGGCGGCCGGAGGCTTTGCCGGGGCAAGCGTCATGCTGGCCATGCGGTCCGGCGTGGCCCGCGGCGTATTCTCCAACGAGTCCGGCCTGGGCTCTGCGCCCATTGTGGCTGCTGCGGCTAAGACAAAATGGCCGGCGGAGCAGGGGCTGGTGTCCATGACAGGCACCTTTATCGACACGATCATCATCTGCACCCTTACCGGTCTCACCCTCGTGGTATCCGGGCTGTGGAAAGGCGACCTGAACGGGGCGGCGCTGACCCAGGCGGCTTTTATGCAGGGCTATCCGGAAGCCGGGAAAATCGTGCTGATGGTGGGCCTGGTGCTGTTTGCCTTCACCACCATTTTGGGTTGGAATTATTACGGGGAACGCTGCATCGTCTATCTGGCCGGTGTGAAGGCCATTCTTCCGTACCGTATTATTTTTATTGTACTGGTAGCCTTGGGCGCTTTCCTGAAGTTAGAGGCAATCTGGGTGCTGGCGGATATTGTCAACGGCCTCATGGCGATTCCGAACCTGATTGCCCTGCTGGCGTTAAGCGGCGTGGTGGTAGCCGAGACGAAACGGTATTTCAAACACGTTGAAATGGGGGATGTTGACGAAGTGAACGGGCTTCTGCCGGACGGACCGGAAGAAGTGATTGAACAAAAACTGGAAGGAAGATGAGAGTGTCATCTGCAAAAATAAAAAGCCCGCATGGTCCGGATGCGGGCTTTTTATCTTGCCATTATATAAAAAACCTGACTTTAACGCGTCGGCTCTGTGGCAGCTTTCCCGAACAAAACAATAAAAATAAACGAAAGGTATACTATCTGGAGACAGACAAATAAGGCTGTCTATATATACTAACAGAAAGCAGGCTGGAAAACCGCACCATCACTGGAGTTGCGAAAAAAGTCCGGTCACTAAAGTGACCGGAAAGAGGTTTTTGATTATACATTTTTACTTAATTGATTTTCCAAGATTATATGCTTCGACAAGCTCCGGTTTCCCGTTCGTGTCCCTACTTTTAAGTTAGGTACTTACCAGGAGGTAAGAAATGGAAGGAAAACGGATTGAAGATGCTGACTTCAACGAAACCGGATACAGTTACACTCTTTCCCTGATTTCAGGGAAGTATAAGCCGATCATCCTGTACTGCCTGATGGAGTATGAACCGGTCCGCTTTAACGAAATGCAGCGGTATCTGCAAAAGGTGGCGGATAAGACCCTCAGCCAGAACCTGAAAGAACTGGAAGCCGATGACCTGATCATGCGTAAAGTGTATCCACAGATTCCTCCTAAGGTTGAGTATTCGCTGACCGAGCGGGGGCATTCTCTTGTCAAAGTGCTGGATAAACTTTGTGATTGGGGAAATGAAAACCGGAAGTGGAAATGAAAGACCTATTTTTAAGATAACGATGTTTACACATACAAGTCGTGGTAAATTTAACCCGTCTGCAAGAATAAGGAGGACACATGAACAGGGCAGAAAGCAATGAAACAATCATGAAACAGTTTGAGATTATGATTAACACAGCGGATGAAGCGTTATCCCAGAGACTGATATCCGAAAAGGCTTCGTTTTTTACACCGGCAAGTCCGGTTCCGCTATATGGAGGCAAAGGCTATTTATCTGTTGTGCATTGGATGCGCCAGGGGTTTTCTGATGTGCAGTGGAAATTAGAGGAAATGATCGCCGCCGAGGATAAAGTTGCGGTTCGTTGGACTTTGACGGGAACACATGACGGTGACTTTTTAGGCATAAAAGCTACCGGAAAGAAGATTTCTGTCTGTGTCATGAACTTTTATTATTTTGATGAAGACGGAAAAATAATAAACGATATTGCGGCGGAAGGTATGATTGGAATCCTGCGCGGCATAGGGGCTTTAACACTATGAAAGCAAAAGCAAAAGTTAAATCCTTGACTTAGGGTATCACAGGAATCCGGATTTTGAAGTACAGGAACTGTTATCGTTAGCCGAGGATATGAACAAAAGGATTGATTTGTTTTAAATACTGAAAATCAATACAACAGATTATTCTGTAACTCCAGATTAACTTTCACAGCCGTGGATTTTTCCACGGCTGTTTTGATAAAAACAACTATAAACGTTTTGCGATTTTTATCTCGAAACGCAGGCAGTGTTGTCAAAATTTCCATCCGATATAAGCGTGGATACGAACATTATTCGGTCGAATTTTGCAAAACAATCTTGCTTATTCGGTTGAAAAATGTTATTATATCTGCGGAGGGAGCTGCACATGGAAAGAACAGCATCTGAGCAGTTTAAGGCATGGAAAAACAAAAAAATCAGGAAACCCCTGCTGGTTACCGGTGTACGCCAATGCGGAAAAACTTATCTGATAAAGAAATTCGGGCAGAGTGAATTTGAAGATATGGCTTACTTCAACTTTGAAGGGAACACAGGGCTTCAGTCAGTTTTTGCCTATGATTTTGATACAGACAGGATTCTGGACGAGCTTGGCAGCATTATCTTGGGGAAAAAGATTATACCGGGTTCGACACTTGTGGTTTTTGATGAAATACAGGATTGCCCGAGAGCCATACAGGCGCTTAAGTATTTCTGTGAGAATTTGCCGGAACTTCATATCATAGCGGCCGGATCTCTTTTGGGCGTGGCGTTGCGGGAAGAAGGAATTTCTTTTCCCGTTGGAAAAGTTGAACGGATCCATATGTATCCCATGAGTTTTGAAGAGTTTGTCCGGGCCGACGGCGGCGGGAAATATATTGACGGAGTCAGGAGAGTTGCTTTTGAACGGGAATTGACGGAGCTCTACACGATTCCTCTTGCGAAATATCTGAAGAACTATTATATCGTCGGCGGAATGCCGGAAGCGGTGCGAACGTGGATCGATACGCATGACTACAAAGCCGTGGAAGAGGTACAGGACCGGATCTTAAAAGATTATGCGGATGACTTTGGCAAACATACCATGCCCGATACGGCGATAAAGATTAAAATGATATGGGATGCCATCCCTTCGCAGATAGCAAGGGATAATAATAAATTTATCTTTTCCCATGTAAAGCAGGGAGCAAGGGCAAAAGATCTGGAAGACGCGCTGGCGTGGCTGGTGAATGCCGGTATCGCACGCAAGCTCAATCTGGTGAAAACGCCGGAGATTCCGTTATCCGGGATGGCGGATCATACATATTTTAAAGTTTATATGTCTGATGTGGGGCTTCTGAGAAAAAAATCCAATATAAACTACAGAACCATTTTGGAAGGCGATGCTGCATATATCCACTATAAAGGAGCGCTGACGGAAAACTATGTTTATACGCAACTGGAATGTATGGGCATAGACTGTTATTTCTGGAGAACGAAAGCCGATGCAGAGCTGGATTTTATCACCGATTATGAAGGTGTGCTTTTGCCGGTTGAGGTAAAGTCGGCAGATAATACAAAAGCCAAGAGCCTGCATTTATTTTGCAGCAGATATAAACCAAAGATGGCGATCAAGACCTCCCTGAAAAACGTAGGGGACAATATGGACGGAGATACACATGTATGGTCTGTCCCGTTATATATTTTGTTCCGGTTTAAGGACTACGTATGTAACGAGATGGGATGGTAGCGTCTCTAAATATAGTTGTAGCTGGAATACTATTTGAGTCCTCATACTGGACTGAAACCGGAAAAGATTTCACCGCCGCTGTACTGAAAAACAAGGGCATAAGAGTGTTATTGGCAAATATTAAAGCAAATATAATATTAAGGAAACACTGATTTTAACGCGTCGGCTCAGTGGCAGCTTTCCCGTACAAAGCAATAGAATTAACGAAAGATATACTATTTGGAGACAGACAAATAAGACTGTCTCTTATATATAACAGAAAGCAGGCTGGAAAACAGCGCCACGACTGGAGTTGCGAAAAAAATCCGGTCACTAAAGTGACCGGATAGAGAATTTCGACCATACTTTTTTACTTAATTGATTTTCCAAGATTATATGCTTCGACAAGCTCCGGTTTTCCATTCGTGTCCCCGGGCTGTGCTACATGACCATTATGCGGACAGCCTGATTACCATATGCGATGCCGGACTCAAGTCAGATCACTGATACATATTCCGGTTATGCACAGTATATTATTCAGTAGCCGTGAAAGTTTCAATTTCCACGGCTGTTTTGATATAGTTATATAACCTTTGCGCATACATAATCACGGTTTGCAAAATAAACAATCCGTGTTATACTAAGGTGTCACAAGAGTGACGCGGTTCGCAGAAGCGAAACCTGAAATCCGTAACGGATAAAACCGAAACGCATCAGGCGTTTCCTGAAGTACAAATTTCATTTATTGTTTCAGACCGGTTCAAATTTCGTGAACTGCGAAGCAAAGCAATTGAATATGTAACGATTTGGCTATGAAGGCTTACTGTCGCAAATGCAGACAGCTTCATAGCCTTTTATCTTTTTGAAAGAAACTATGATCAGGAAAGTGGGGTACTACTCATGACACAAATCAGCGAGAAGAGCATCATCCACAGGCAAGATGCAAAAGAATTTATAGAAGATTACTGGACGAAACGCGCGCCGGGTTTTAAAAGCCTGCGCCGGGAAGAACTGCAAAGCGAAAAGATGCGGCAATGGCAGGAGGAAATCTGCCGTCACCTGCCGGTGGAGAAACCACTGAAAATATTGGACATCGGCTGCGGCGCCGGTTTCTTTTCCATACTGCTGGCCGCGAAAGGCTATGACGTCACCGGCATCGACTTAACGGAATCCATGATTGAAGAAGCTGTCGCGTTAGCTGCGGAAGAGAAATCCAACGCGCGTTTTCAGGTTATGGATGCGGAAAAACTGGCCTTTCCTGACGAAACCTTTGACGTCATTGTCTCCCGCAACGTGACCTGGAACCTGCCTCATCCGGAAAAAGCTTACGCGGAATGGCTGCGCGTCCTGAAAACCGGCGGACTGCTTCTGAATTACGACGCGGAACACGGCAAGTATCATCACGGCGATTTTGAAAAAGAAGCGGTTTACGCTCACAAGGACATAACCAAAGAAATGGTGGAACAGTGCCACCAAATCTATCACATGCTGGATATCAGCATCTTTGACCGCCCCCGCTGGGACCTGGATATATTGCGGAAACTGGGGGTAAGCGCCTGTTCTGCCGATACAACGGTAGGCCGGCGGCTGTATCCGAAAAAAGACAAGTTTTACGATCCGGCTCCGCTGTTTGGCATTGTTGCAGTAAAGTAAAGGAATCATTCGTGTAGGATTATATTCATGTTTAATTCAACAGCTGTGGAATTTATTTTCCACAGATGTTTTGCTATAATGAATTATAGATGAGACTGTTAAAGAGATTTGGAAAATCCGGTTTGAAGAGGCAATTAAGCATGAAGCAAACGAAGCGCGCTGTGGTAAACAGAGAATTTTGCGTGGCCTGCGGAAGCTGTCAGAAGGTCTGTCCTATGGGAGCGATCCGCGTGTATAAAGGTCTGTACGCGCAAACGGACGAGGCCCGTTGCATCGGGTGCGAGCGCTGCGCAAAGGAATGTCCGGCTTCTGTGATTACGATGGAGGCGCGGCATGAAAACTAAAAAGCACTGGTATGATTATTTGTGGATTGCGGAACTGATTTATTTCAGTCTGGGCTTCTTTAATATCCTTTTTGCCTGGGTGGGGCTGTGTATGTTTTTCATCCCTTTGCTTTTGGCGCTGGCAGGCTGGGACAAGGCGTATTGCAACCGGTATTGCGGCAGGGGCCAGCTGTTTGCCCTGTTAGGCGGCAGGCTGAAGCTTTCCCGGTATCGCGATGTGCCGGGCTGGCTTCGCTCCCGTTTCTTCCGTTACGGTTTCCTGGTATTTTTCATGGTCATGTTCTGCAATATGCTTCACGTAACGTGGCTTGTATTTAGCGGCGCTGAGAATCTGCGGCAGGTGGTGACGCTGCTCTGGGTTTTCAAATTACCCTGGCAGTGGGCTTACAGCGGAGCGGTTACGCCCTGGGTCGCGCAGTTCGCCTTTGGCTTTTACAGTATCATGATCACGTCTACGGTGTTGGGCCTTATTTCCCTGTTGCTGTGGAAGCCTCGTTCCTGGTGCGTGTATTGCCCCATGGGAACCATGACGCAGTTCATTTGCAAGGCTAAACATGAGTGATATGTCGTCGCTTTTTGTGCCTTAAAACATAAACGTCCTGATTTTTGGTACGCCGTGATATAATCAAGGGTGATCAAAAACAGTGAGACGCAGAGGAAACAGTAAATGATTATTGACGCGCACATACATTATTTCAAAATTGAAGGCTTCGATGAATTGGCCAAGCTGGCGGAGCATGAAAACTCCCGCCGGGGCTGGCAGGAAATTTGCGAAGCAAATCAAATTGTCTTTTCTGTCGCCATGGGCAACAGTTACGATGCGCCCTGCCGTTTTGGAGGGGTGACGCCCCGGCTTATAAACCTCGGGGGAGAGCCTTTTTGCGCGCTACCGTATAACCAGTCGGACAACGTGGGTTACTGCCTGGGTGTGCAGAGTGAAGAGATAACCCCGGACAACGCGGAAAAAACGGCGATGGAGTTTGAGTATTATCTGCAGCGCGACTCCCATTGCCTGGGCATAAAGTTTTACATGGGTTACCAGAACGTGTACCTGTACGACCCGCGTCATGAACCGTTGTTTGAGCTGGCGAAGGCCTACGATGTGCCCGTGGCCATGCATAGCGGGGAAACTGCAAATCATCACGGCAGGCTGCGTTATTCCCATCCGCTGACGGTGGACGAAGCGGCCTGCCGGCACCCGGATGTGCGTTTTGTGATCTGTCACGCAGGTAATCCATGGATCGTGGATGCCTTTGAGGTGGCCAGCAAAAACGAGAATGTTTTCATGGATTTTTCCGGGTTGTGGGAACATCGGCTGACGCCCGAAAGGGAAGAGGAGATAGAAGATTTCCAAAAATATGTACGCATGTGGATGAATTATCACGGAATATGGGACAAAATCATGTACGGAAGCGACTGGCCTCTGATCAACATTCCGGATAATATCCGCAACCTGGGCAGGATCGTTCCGGAAAAACACTGGAACGAGTTTTATTATGATAACGCGCTCCGGGTTTACAGCAGGATTAAGGTTTGTGTAGCGGAGGTTTTTCGTGATTCGTAATATGGTTTTTGATATTGGCAATGTGCTGATGGATTTTCGGTGGAAGGAGTATATTCGGTCTTTGTTTGGCGAAGACGAAACCCTGATACAGACCATCAACCAGGGAATCTGGCATAACGGCTGCTGGGCCGCCATGGACAAGGGCGAGATGGACGGCGCTGCAACGTTGCGAAGCGCTGTTGCTTTTGCGCCCCAATATGAAAAAGAAATCAAATGGACGCTGGACAGGGTCGCCCATGCTTTTCATAAGTTCGGGTATGCGGTTCCCTGGG
>JAFSPK010000044.1:0-2651 GCA_017443005.1 Acidaminococcaceae bacterium | reverse complement strand
TCTTCACAATGCTCGGGCGGATACGCAGTAGGAATGTCGATGGTCGCATCGTACTGGGTCATGCCGACCATATACACCGGCCTGGCTTCTGCAGACCGTTCAAAATACGGGAACTCTTCATCATGCAGTGCACGGGTAATTTCCCGGGCCCGGTCCGGGCGGAAATTGTAGAAGATCACGCTGTCATCCTTACGGATGCAGGCAGCAGATTTCTCTCCCGCATCAGCCGCTTCGTTTTTCTGTGCTACACAGAACGGCACAACGAACTCATCGTTCACACCCGCTTCATAAGAAGCCTGAATGCCTTCTGCAGCAGAAGCAAAAACTGCACCGTCCCGCAGTACCATGTTACGATAGGCTTTTTCCAGACGTTCCCAGCGTTTGTCCCGGTCCATGGCATAGTAGCGGCCGCTGACCGTCGCAAAACAGCCGATGCCTTGTTCCTGCATAAAAGCTTCCATATCCTGCACATAAGGAATGGCGCTCTGGGGAGGCACATCCCGGCCGTCCAGAAAAGCATGTACATAGACTTTTTGCAGTCCTGCCGTCTTTGCCATCTCCAGCAGCGCTTTCAGATGATCGATGTGACTGTGAACGCCGCCGTCACTGAACAGGCCCATCAGGTGCAGAGAGCTGTTCTTTTCTTTTGCATGCCTCAGCGCATCCAGCAACACCTGGTTCTTAAAGAAACTGCCTTCTTTGATGGCATGGGAAATCAGGGACAGGTCCTGGTAAATGATCCGGCCCGATCCGATATTCAAATGCCCTACTTCCGAATTCCCAATCTGACCAGCCGGCAGCCCTACATCTTCCCCGCTGGCCTCCAGCTTTGTGTTGGGATAATCCGCAAAGTAGCTGTCCAGGTGCGGGGTACTGGCTGTCGTCGCCGCATTGTAAGGACCGGCCGGGGCAATGCCCCAGCCGTCCAGAATCATTAACATTACCGGCTTCTTTGCCATTTGTTCTCCTTCAAAGTCTCTTAATTAAAAACTGCGGACAATCTTCGCAAAGCTTTCCACCTTCAGGCTGGCGCCGCCAACCAATACGCCGTCAATGCCGTTGATGCAGAACTGGGCCGCATTGGTGTCTTTTACGCTGCCGCCGTACAGGATACGGATATGCCTTGCAACGTCTTCGCCAACGATTTCGTTCAGCTGTTTACGGATAAACAGGCAGACTTCCTGGGCATCCTGCGCTGTTGCAGTATTGCCGGTGCCGATAGCCCAGATGGGTTCATAGGCAACGGTCAACAGTTTCGCCTGTTCTGCTGAAATCCCTGCCAGCGCACTCTTCAGCTGTCCTTCAATTTTGGCGTTAGTGGCGCACTGCTTCCGTTCCGCTTCTGTTTCGCCGACACACAGTAGCGGTTTCAGCTGGTTGCGGTACGCAGCTTTCATTTTCTTTGCAATGATTTCATTGTCCTCTTTGAAAATTTCCCGTCGTTCGCTGTGGCCTACCAGCACGTATTCACAGCCAATGTCCGCAATCTGTGCGCCGGACACAGCGCCGGTAAAAGCTCCTTCGTCTTCCCAGCACAAATCCTGCGCGCCATAGCCCACCGATTTACCGTCAATGGCTTCCGCTACACTTTCCAACGCCGTAAAAGGCGGGAAAATCACGACTTCATTGACAGTACCGTTCGTTTCGGTAACCAGATTCTGGGCCAGTTCGACCGCTTCGCCTACGGTCTTATACATCTTCCAGTTACCGGCCACAAAAGGGCGCCGCACCTCATCCAGCGCCTCCACACCCGGCAGCACTTTGCCTTCCAGATATTCCAGAGAAGCGCCACCGCCGGTGGAAATGTGACTGATTTTGTCTTCCAGGCCAATCTTCTTGATAGCCGCCACGCTGTCGCCGCCGCCTACGATGCTGACTGCATTGCTGTCCGCAACGGCTTTGGCAACCGCTTCCGTTCCTTTACAGAACGCATCCATTTCGAATACGCCCATCGGCCCGTTCCAGACTACCAGTTTGGCATCTTTTACCGCATCCGCATACAGTTTGCAGGTTTCCGGGCCGATATCCAGGGCCATGTAATCCTGGTTCAGGTCATCCAGCGCAGACACTTCATACATGGAGTCCGGTTTGAATTCTGCTGCCATCACCAGGTCTACAGGCAGAAGAATCTTCACATTCTTCACGGAAGCTTCTGCCAGGATGCGTTTGGCTTCTTCAATCTTATCTTCTTCTACCAGGGACTTGCCCATGGGGATACCTCTGGCCGCAAGGAATGTATTGGCCATGCCGCCGCCAATCAGAAGTGTGTCTACTTTGCCCAGCAGGTTTACGATTACGCCAATCTTATCCGAAACCTTTGCTCCGCCGATAATTGCGGTAAACGGATGCTCCGGATTATTCACGGCATCACCGATAAAACGTATTTCTTTTTCCAGCAGGAAACCTGCCGCGCTGGGCAGGAAATGGGTTACGCCTTCCACCGATGCATGAGCCCGGTGGGATACGCCGAAACCGTCATTTACATACAGATCTGCCAGTGAAGCCAGCTTCTCCGCAAACTCCAGATTATTTTTCTCTTCTTCTTTATGGTAACGCAGGTTTTCCAGCAGTAATACGCAACCGGTCTCCAGTTTTTTCGCCGCTTCTTCCGCCGCCGGCCCGATGCAGTCTTCCGCAAAAGCAACCGGTTT
>JAFSPK010000043.1:0-5379 GCA_017443005.1 Acidaminococcaceae bacterium | reverse complement strand
GGCATCGGCAATGGCCCGCACCAGCGTGGTGTTGGACGCGCTGGCGATGACAAAGTAATCTGTCATATAGGATATGCCTTCCATGTTCAGCAGTAAAATGTCTTTTCCTTTTTTATCGTCTGCAATCGTTGCAATCTTCTCTGCCAGTTCTCTTGGCTGCATGGTCATACAGTCTACCTCCGCTTATGTTTCATTTCTATTTTTATCAGATTTCTCCTATTTAATATATGTGCGTCAGCCGTGACGCACAGGATACCCATCGCAAAATGCTCCTGCCTGTTGCCGCACCGTTCTCATCCGTCCCCGCTCAGTTCCTCGGCGCCGGCTGGGGCTTATTGCTGACCACCGGTTTACGGATGACCGGGGGCGCGTTTTTCTTCGGAGCCGGTTTCAGCGCGCTGCTCACCGATGGCTTCGGCGTACTGGATACGGTAGAGGAAGACTTAGACGAACCGGATACTGAGGAAGAAGAGCCGGACGAACTACTGCTCTTCTGCTGTGACGTCGTCCTCTTTTCCAGTTCAGACCGGCGGACCTCAGCTGCTTTTTTCTTCGTATCGGAAGAAGACCTTCTGGCCGCAGCGGCGTCAGCACTTCTCCGGGAATCGCGGTTGCTTCCCTCGCCCAGCGCATCCACGCCTTCTACCGGGTCGCCGTCACCGGGTCCTCCGCTCATCGTCATAAAAGGAATGTCAACCTCTTTCAGGGATTTTTCAATATCGGCCCGATTGGCCCTCCAGTAGCTGATACCGCTGGAAGGAGAGTCGTAGAAGTTACCGTACAGCATGCCGGAACGGATATTGTTGTCCGACATGATATTAAAGCTGCGGGCCGCCTTCAGCATGGTGACCGTGTCCATATCCGTTTCAATGTATTGTTTGGCGGTAGAAAGCAGCTTGGGTATTTTGGTTATATTCTCAATGGAAAACATCTGCAGACCTAGCGCTTTCAGGAATTTCTGCTGGCGCTGCACCCGGCCGATATCCCCCAGCTCGTCAGAACGGAAACGCACATACTGGCCGCTCTTTTCCCCGTCCAGGTGCTGGTAACCGTGCTTAATATCAATTTTCAGTTTTGCGTACGGGTCTTCATACCGCATGTCCTTGTCAACGTACAGATCCACGCCGCCGATCAGATTGATGATCTCAATGAAGCCCTGCCAGTTGGCCAGCGCATAATAATGAATCGGGATGCGCAGCAAATTGGCGATGGTCTGCTTGGCCATGGCCACCCCGCCATACGTATAGGCTGAGTTCAGTTTCTCATACTGGGTATGCCCCGGCAGGATCACCATGGTATCCCGGGGCAGGGAAATCAGCGAAATCTTATGGTCTTTCGGGTCGAAGCTGGCCACGATCATGGCATCTGTCCGCTTGGGCTCGCTTTCATCCGCTTCGCTGTCTCCGTCGTCTATGCCAAGCAGCAACACATTGATGCGCTGGTTCAGCTTTTCATCCTTTTCTATAGCCGGATCTGCCGCCACCACTTTCTTATCCGGTGCATTGATGATGTTCGTGTACACCCATACAGAGCCCCAGAAGACTGAGGTCAGCAGCACCGCCAGTATGATCAGCAGCAGAAACAGCCGCCCCCAGCGCATCCTGCGCCGTTTGGACGGATGATAATGCCTGTTGTCATGTTCCGTATTGTTACCGTTTCTGTTTTCCGAATTCATTTATTTCCTCTTTTTTAGTATTATTTATAATTGCGATTAAAGTTGCGCTTCCTTCCCGGAAACGCTGGCACAACCGGTCTGTTCCATGATGGGAACGTAACGCTACACGTCATTTATTTTTTTTGCTTTTTTGCCTGCTCTGTCCTGTATTTTGCCGCCAGCTGGTTATATCCGGCAACGGCGTCCGGATGAATCAGCAGACCGTCCTCCAGCAGATACCGGATAGTGTTTTCGTATGACAAAAACATGCCTCTGTCCAAATCCTGAAAGGATGCTTCCCGCAACGCTTCCACACCTTCAAAATCCCGGCCCGGTTCAATCAAATCCGCCAAAAAGACAATTTTTGCGGTTTCCGACATGTCCGCCTTCCCCGTGGAATGATACCGGATAGCATCCAGTACTTCCGTATCATCCGGGCTGATGCCGTATTTCCGCACTGCAAAATAAACGCCCAGCTTGGCATGCAGTAAAATCGGCTGGGCTTCCTCTACCGAATCAACCGGCAGTCCCAGGTCTTTCGCTTTCGCCACACTGGTCTCTTTGGGGACCTGGCGCCCGCAGTCATGGATCAGCGCCGCTACGGCCACCTTTTTTACATCTGCATGGTAATGCTCTGCCATTTTCAACGCCGTTTCATATACGCGCACCGAATGTTCATAGCGTTTTGGTTTCAGGCTCTGCTGCAGCAAAGCGCGCATTTCCTCTATGGTCATGGCGGGGTTCTTCTCTCCTTTTCTATAATAAAAGGTACTCTTACCATTTTTATGTTTCTGCCCGGTACAACCCATGTTCAAAAATATACTGTTCCACAGCAAGGGGCGCCATGCCCCGTATGGGTTTCCCGTCCCGCAGCCGTTTCCGTATCTCGGTAGACGAAATGGCCGTTTCCGGAACCTCCACATGGATGATTTTTTCTGCAGCCCAGGACCCGTAGGCCCTGGTCAGTCTTTCTACGCCGGCTTCTCCTTCATAGCCCGGGCGTTCAGCTGCCGCAAAATACACCAGACGCAACAGATCCTGCACCCGGTACCAGGTGTAAAGCTGGGTCAGGGAATCTTCCCCGATGATGAGATAGATGTCCGCGTCCGGCCACATTTCCTGCATAACATTTACGGTATCGTAGGTATAGGACAGGCCGCCCCGGTCAAATTCCAGACAGCTGACCACAAAGTCTTTATACTCTTGGATTGCCAGTTCCACCATGGCCAGCCGGTCCTGCCAGGACGCAAAGTCCGACC
This sequence comes from Acidaminococcaceae bacterium, assembly GCA_017443005.1. Lineage (GTDB taxonomy): Bacteria > Bacillota > Negativicutes > Acidaminococcales > Acidaminococcaceae > Succiniclasticum. Next base: position 2,466 of record JAFSPK010000043.1, on the reverse strand, counting down.
GTTTCTGCTTATGGGGAGGAATGTAAGCCGGCAAAAACACCACTTTGTCAAATTCCAGCTGCCGTTGTACCGCATGCGCCATGCGCAGATGTCCCATATGGATCGGGTCAAAGGTCCCACCCATGATCGCCAGCCGTTCCATGGCCCTGCCTCCCTGTTTTTGTACTGCTGAATCGGTTTGCGCTGTTACTTCAGCGTTTCCTTAAAGTATTACATTATATTATAGCAATCTATCCCTGCATTTGTAAATAAAAGGAAACATAATTCCCCGCTTATTTCACATTTTAAAATCATAGTAGCCAGGGATGCAAAATGCGATGCGGCTGCGCATTCCTGTTCCCACCCTGCACAACTGCCGGAAAATCCGTCAGCCGTTTTTTATGCGATAGATTATGAATTCCAAAACCGCAATGACAGCAATCAACAGCACAAGCAGGCGGAACCGGTCTTTCATATCAAAAATGGTTTTAGGCCTTCTCAGAAACTCCGAGAAGGCCTGGGAAAAATCTTCCATTTTTTGCATTGTGCTCCGCTCATCCTGCATATTGCATTTCCTCAATTCACAACCGTATCGTCCGTGCCTGTACAAAACCTGCCCCCTGCTGCCGTCAGGAAGTAAATCTTGTTTTTATTCATACCGCAACGCTTCAATGGGATCCAGCAGCGCGGCTTTGCGTGCCGGATAGATACCGAAGAATACGCCGATACCCACAGAGAATACCACGGAAATGATGATGATCGGAACCGAGATGACAGTTTTCCACTCTGCAAAGGTACTGATGGCATAGGATGCGCCGATACCCAGCAGCACACCTAAGAAGCCGCCGATGATACCGATAACGGCCGATTCGATCAGGAACTGCAGCAGTATATTATTGTACGTTGCGCCCAGGGCTTTCCGGATCCCGATTTCCCGGGTACGTTCCGTTACGGATACCAGCATGATGTTCATGATGCCGATGCCGCCTACCAGCAGACTGATGGCCGCAATGCAGCCCAGCAGCATGGTGATGGTGTTAGCCGTGCTCATCATGGTATCCATCAGCGCCGCCAGGTTACGCACGGAAAAATCGTCATCGTCCGAATTTTTGATCCGGTGACGGATACGGAGCAGATGCTCCACTTCTGCCTGCACGCTGTCAATGACATTTTCATTCATCGCCTGTATGGTGATGTTATTCACGTATGTGATGCCCATCATACGGTTCATGGCCGTAGTCAGGGGAACAAAAACCACATCATCCTGATCCTGGCCGCCGGAAGACTGCCCTTTGGCGCCCAGTACGCCCACCACCTTGAAGGGTGCTTTGTTGATGCGGATGGTCTTGCCGATGGGATCCCCGTCCGGAAACAGGTTATCCACAATGGTCTTGCCAATAACGCAGACCCGGTCCTTGCCTGCCATGTCATGGTCGTTTATGTTACGGCCTTCTTCTACCGTATAGTCACGGATATCAATAATGTTAGGGGTAGAGCCCTGCACGTTGGTCGTCCAGTTCTGATTGCCCACTACCAGCTGGTAACCGCGGGAAACCATAGGCGCTACATATTTGATTCCGTCAATATTCTTCTCAATCGCTTTGGCGTCGTCATCGGTCAGACGCGCCCCGCTGCCGGCCTGGATGCGGGCCCCGGTAGCCGTGCGGCCTCCGGACTGAACGATAAGCAGGTTGCTTCCCAGACGGGAAATATTATCTTTGATCTGTTCCTTGACCCCAAAGCCCAGGCTGACCATGGCAATCACGGCCCCCACGCCGATGATGATACCCAGCAGTGTCAGCAGCGTGCGCAGCTTGTTGGATATCATGCCGTCAATGGCCATCTTGATCGACTCATTGAACATAATCGTGTACCAGCCTTTCGTCACTGTTCAGGTGACCGTCCCGCATTACCAGGATGCGTTTGGTCTGCTGCCCGATATCCGGCTCATGGGTAACCATGACAATGGTTTTGCCCATGGCATTCAGCTTTTTAAAAATATCCATAATCTCATAACTGGACTTGGTATCCAGGTTACCGGTAGGTTCGTCTGCCATCACGATGGCCGGGTTGTTGATCAGCGCCCGGGCGATGGCCACCCGCTGCCGCTGCCCGCCGGACAGTTCGTTAGGCTTATGGTCCAGACGGTCCTCCAGTCCTACATCCCGCAGGGCAATCCGGGCCCGCTCCATGCGTTCTTCTTCCGACACGCCTGCATACACAAGAGGCAGCGCCACATTCTGCTGAGCCGAAATCTTGGAAAGCAGATTAAAATTCTGGAACACAAACCCGATTTTGGCATTCCGGGTGCGGGCCAGTTCGTCGTCGCTCAGCCCCGCCACTTCTTTCCCGTCCAGATAATACTTGCCGGAAGTGGGACGGTCCAGACAGCCCAGAATATTCATCATGGTGGATTTGCCGCTGCCGGAAGGTCCCATGATGGCCACAAAATCCCCTTCTTCCACGCTGAAGTTCACATGGTCCAGC
>JAFSPK010000042.1:0-16248 GCA_017443005.1 Acidaminococcaceae bacterium | reverse complement strand
CCAAACGGCATGGCGCCCAGTCTGTGGAAGAGTTCCAGGCCCTGGGTTATCTGCCGGAAGCGCTGTTGAACTATCTGACTCTGTTAGGCTGGTCCCCGGAAGGGAATCAGGAGATTATCACCAAGGAAGAAACGGTCAAGCAGTTTGACATGAACAAGATGTCCCACAAAGGGGCAGTATATGATATCAAAAAACTGTACTGGATCAACGGCCAGTATCTGCAGAGCCTGCCGCTGGAACGCATCGTCAACGATGCGAAACCTTTCTTTGTGAAAGACGGTCTCATTACGGAAGAGTGGCTGCAGGACGAAACGAATCAGAAGTACCTGACCCATTTGGTGGAAGTGGTGCGTGTCCGTGTGAAAACCTTGCAGGAGATTGTGGACGCTTCCACATATTTCTTTAAGGATTTTGATACTTTTGATGAAAAGGGCGCCCGCAAGTTCTTCAATGCGGAAGGCGTTTCCCTGTTGAAAAAGTGTCGGGAACGTGTGGCGGCGACAACAGAAGCGGAGTTTAACGAAGCGGAGCTGGAAAAACTGTACAATGCCATTGCGGAAGAAGAAGGCGTGGCGTTAGGCAAGGTGATCCAGCCCAGCCGTCTGGCATTGTCCGGACGTACCGTAACCCCGGGCATGTTTGATGTGATGGTGTTGCTTGGTAAGAATAAAACGCTGGAACGTATGGATCAGGCCATTGCCTTTGCGGAAAAAATGTGAAGGTTTGACTCGTCTGATCAGAATCGGCATTTTGAGAATTAATCAGCGTCTCCTTAACAGGTATTTCATGAATCAGAATTGCAAATTGAGTTGTAGGATTGTGCAGGCCTTGCAGTGATTTATCAGGAGGGTGCATGAAAAAGATAGCAGGTGTATTGCTGGCAACGTTTGTGCTGTTCTGCCAGAGCGTGTTTGCAGATCAGCCTACCACGGTGCTGACGGAAGTGAAAAATGGCAAACATGTTACGTTGGAAATACCTGTGATTGACGGAGCCAATGACGAAGTATTTCAACGCTCGGCCAACCACATGTTGCGTAATGCGGCGGAAGACGTAGCGGATAAGGTTGGCAAAAAAGGTAATGTCACGTATGAAGTAACCATGAACCGTCCCAGTCTCGTGAGTGTTCTTCTGAAAGGGATTAATGGCGGACGCCTGTATTACCGCGGCGTCAATCTGGATCTGACGACCGGTCGTGAATTTACGCTGGATGATTTCTTTTTCAGTAATGAAGAACGGGAAAAATTGCTGGGCAAACACCCGGAAAATGTATTGTTTACAGACGAGGGGATTGTTCTTGCTGAGAAAAAAGGCGCTGAATTTACGCGGCGGTTATCCTATGAGGAACTGTTGCCACTGGCCCGCATCGGTGATATCGGCCGGCTGCTGAAAGTCTGGAAGCTGACGGAAAACAGCGATGGAAAGGTGTTGACGGTTCAGCAGGGAGACTTGTTTGCTTTTAAACTGAACGCCAACCCCAGTACCGGTTTCCAGTGGGTAAATACCATTTCCGGCGGACCGGCAGAGGGAATTGTGAAAACCGGAAGTTCGTTTATGATTCCCAACTCCCAAAGGGAGCAGGTCGGGACGCCGGGTGTAGAATTCCAGTTTTATGCGGCCAAAAAGCCGGGTACTTATCAGTTGAAGCTGAGTTATCAGCGGCCCTGGGAAAAAATCAACGGTATCCGGGAGTGCAATGTTACGGTAGTTGTTAAATAGTAAAAATGAGTGTTATGAAGCAGCATCGTCCTTGTGCCGGTGCTGCTTTCGTTGGATATGAGGAACAACGCCGGCGGAACGAAACGTTCCTGCTTTCGCTGCCGGCCAGGTGAAAAGGAGTTCATTATGCAGAAAGAAATAGAATTACTTGCTCCCGCAGGTACGTGGGAAGCGCTGGAAGCTGCGGTAAACGCCGGGGCGGATGCGGTATATCTGGGAGGAAAAGCATTTGGGGCCCGGGCCTATGCCAGTAATTTTGACCGGGAAGAGATGGAAAAGGCGGTTTACTTTTGCCACATGCACCATGTCCGTCTGTATGTGACGGTCAATACGCTGGTGGATGACAAGGAGTTGCCGGAACTGGAGGATTATCTGGTTTTTCTGCATAATGTGGGAGTCGATGGCATCATTGTACAGGATATGGGCGTGATCCGGGCAGCGCAAAAACTGGTGCCGGGGCTGCCTCTGCATGCTTCGACCCAGATGACGGTGACCAATTCTGCCGGTGTGCGGTTTGCGGCGGAACATGGTATCGTAAGGGTGGTACCTGCCCGCGAGCTGTCTTTGACGGATTTAAAAAAGGCAAGTGATACCGGTTTGGAAATTGAAGCCTTTATCCACGGCGCATTATGCGTTTGTTATTCCGGTCAGTGCCTGATGAGCAGTCTGATCGGGGGACGGAGCGGAAACCGGGGTCGGTGTGCCCAGCCCTGTCGTCTCCCTTATACGCTGGTGGATAAAAACGGAAAGGACCTTCTGGCAGGAAAAGATGCGGGACAGTATCTGTTAAGCCCGAAAGATTTGAACACGCTGCGTGTTTTGCCACAGATGATTGACGCAGGCGTTGTCTCCTATAAAATCGAAGGCCGTATGAAACGGCCGGAGTATGTGGCAGTGGTAGTTGATGCGTACCGCCGCGCCATGGACAGTTACAAACGCGGCGCGTATGAAGTACCCGAGAAAGATTTGGCCAACATAGAGCAGATCTTCAACCGGGATTTTACGACAGCTTATTTGGAAAAACACCAGGGCTGCCTGATGATGAGTGACCGCCGTCCCAACAACCGGGGCGTGCTGATAGGCCGTGTGCAGAAATTGAATAAAGATCATACCAAAGCTGTGGTAAAGCTGGATAAAACCATTCATGTGGGAGACGGCCTTGAATTCTGGGTTAAAGTCGGCGGAAGGGTTGGCACTGTGGTTAATGGCCTGCGGGTCAACGGGGCTGTTGTGGAAACCGCGGCGGCGGGAACTCTGGCGGAAATCGACGTGCCCAAAGGAGTGCGCCTGAATGACCGTGTGTTCCGGACGCTTGACAGTGAGCTGATGGCGTATGCCGGACAGTTTTACGGTGAAAAAAACAAAAAACGGATTCCTGTTACGGCAACGGTGATTGCACATATGGGCAGTCCGCTTACCGTTATGCTTACGGATGCTGACGGCAACACCGGTACCGGCCTGACAGATTTTATTGCGGAACCTGCCCGGAAACATGCGTTGGACGAAGCGGCTGTGCGAAAGCAGGTGGATCGCTTGGGAACGACAGAATATAAGCTGGAAAAACTGGAAACAGAGATGGATGCAGGAATCATGGTTCCCATGAGCGAAATCAACGAGGCACGGCGGAAAGCCTGTGAAGCGTTGGATCAGGCCCGATTGGAAGCCTTTGCTCCCCCGCGTCCTGTTGTGAAGAACGAAAACAAGCTGACGCAATGGCTAGGCGGGCTGGATCAGAATACTGCGCGTACCGGCAAAGCGGAACAGGTCACACAACTAACCGTCTGGGTCGATACGGTCGACAAAGTGAAAGCGGCGTTGGAGGGCGGTGCGGACTGGATCATCTTCGGCGGAGACCGCTATTCTTCGAAAGATGTGAGCTTTACTGATTATGAGACGGCGGTGAAGCTGGTACGTCAAGCCGGGCGGAGCATCGCGTTTTCCACGCCCCGTATCGTAAAAGAAGGACAGTTGGGATTTTTTTCGAAGTTTTTACAACAGGCTGAAGCGTGCGGTGTGGATTTGCTGTACATACATAATCTGGGTGTCTGGCAGCTGGCAAAGGAGCAGAATCGTACGGTTCCGTTGTGGGCGGATATGAGCCTGAATATTTACAACACCCAGAACCTGCAATTTTGGAAAGAGGCGGGCGCGGCCGGAGCGACTGTTTCTGTAGAGCTGAACATGGGCCAGTTGGCCCATCTGGCCAAAGTCAGCCCGCTGCCGTTGGAATGTCTGGTACAGGGCCCCATTGAGATGATGGTATCTGAGTACTGTGCGGGTGGCAGTTTTTTAGGCAATCTGGATAAAGGCGCCTGCACATTCCAATGTAAGGAGGATATCTATCTGCAGGACCGGAAGGACGCAAAGTTCCGCCTGGCCGGCGACCAGTTCTGCCGTATGCACGTATTAAATTCGCAGGATTTGTCCGTACTGGGCGGTTTACAGGAGTTGCGTGCCATGGGGATCGCCCGGGTACGTATCGATGGACGGACCTATGAACCGAATCAGCTGCGGGATTTGGTACAAAGATTTAAAGAGACCCTGGCCTTGCCGGGAACGACGGTGGATAATCTGCCGGGAACCACGCGGGGTCATTATTACCGGGGCGTCTTGTGAGAGTAAGAACGGAAACCGTCATGCCTTGCGGCAGAAAATGTTGCAGGGCATTTTTCTGTCTCTGCTTTTCTTTTAGCAGCGTATGTGTTACAATAACTACGAACGTTTGTTTTCAAAGTTTTGGAGGCCTGGCACATGACACCGGATATTGAATATGGGAATTTAATGCAGAAACTGAATACGGCCCAGCGGGAAGCTGTGGGTACCACGGAAGGTTTTGTCCGCGTCATCGCCGGAGCCGGTTCCGGCAAAACACGGGCTCTGTCCTGCCGTTTTGCTTTTCTGGTAAACGAGCTGGGCATCCTGCCGGGCAATATTTTGTGTGTGACCTTTACCAATAAAGCGGCCAACGAGATGCGCCAGCGTATTCACAACCTGACGGGGGATAACGATACCGGGTATGTCAATACGTTCCACGGTTTTTGTGTTTCCGTACTCCAGGAGGACAGTTTTGCGGTCCAGTATCCAAAAAGTTTCCTGGTGCTGGATAATGCTGATGTGGATGCTATGCTGCAGATTATCTACGAGGAGCGGGGCCTGACCTTGCGGAACATGACCTTTTCCATGGCCAGGGACCGGATTGAAATTCTTAAACTGTTCAAGCGGCCGGACTATTACCGGGATATGATCGCCCTGCCGCTGGAAGCACTGAAGGAAAAATATGATAACGCTGTTACTGTGGAAGATATCATCTTTTACGGATACCTGTATCAGGAAAAGAAATGTTTCGGGCTGGACTATAACGATCTGATCAAATTTACGCTGTACATCTTTAAGGAGAGGGAAGAGATACGGCTGAAATGGCAGCAGCGGCTGGAATACATTATGATTGATGAATTCCAGGATATTGATTATCTGCAGTATGAACTGATGGAAGTTCTCTGCGCCTGGCATAAGAACCTGTTTGTGGTAGGAGACCCGGACCAGACCATTTATACATGGCGGGGCGCCGACGGGAGTTATCTTTTGGATTTTGATAAAAAGTTCCCGGGAACAAAGACCATTATGATGATGGAAAATTACCGTTCTACCCCTCAGATTTTGGCGGCAGCGAATTCCCTTATTGCAAAAAACACAAGACGTATCCCCAAGGAACTGCTTCCGATGTTACCCGATGGCGGGCCGGTGGTCTGTCACTTTGCAGACAGGCAGGATGCAGAAGCGAAGTGGATCAGCGAAGAAATAAAACGGTTGCATGAGGCGGGAATGCCTTATTCTGAAATCACGCTGCTGTACCGGGCCCATTATGTGACAAGGGCAATCGAGCAGGTGTTCCTGCAGGAAAAGATTCCGTATACCATTTACAGCGGCGTGCAGTTTTATGACAGGATGGAGATTAAGGATGCGCTCTGTTATCTGCGGATGATTGTCTACCGGGATGACCTGTCTTTCCGTCGTATCGTCAATGCGCCAAAACGCAATATGGGGAAACGACGCATGGAATTTTTACAGGACTATGCCGAACAGCACAGCTGCACCCTGTATCAGGCACTGCAGGCAACATTGGAGGATCCTGTATTTAAAGGTACGAAGGCCGGGCCGTTTGTGGCACTGGTGGAACGGTTTGCCGGCGGGCAGGCAGGGCGTCCGGTTTCGGAAGTGCTGGCGGATATACTGAATGAAAGCGGATATGAGAAGATGCTTCGCACCGAAGGGAGTCAGGAAAGACTGGACAATCTGGCGGAACTGAAGCAGTCCGTTTATGAATACGAAACCACCTGCGGTGAGGAATGTACGCTGGAGCATTACCTGGGCCACGTGGCTCTCTTTACCAACACAGACAGTCTGGACAGCAAAGGAAAGGTGAAGCTGATGACCGTCCACGCAGCCAAGGGTCTGGAGTTCCCCTGTGTCTTTCTGTGCGGTATGAATGAGGGAATCTTCCCCTCCCGGAAAGTTCGAACGCAGGAAGCCATGGAGGAGGAACGGCGGCTGGCTTTTGTGGCCGCTACACGCGCGGAAAAACGGTTGTATCTTACCCGGGCAGAGAGCCGTAACTTTGATGGTTCGCCTCAGTATCCCTCCCGTTTTATTCTGGATATCGATCGGCAGCTGATTCAGTTTACGAAGGAACCGCGGGAAGGGTTGATCAAAGAAGCGGAGGACTATATCGAACTCAGCCGGAAATATCTGCCTGCCAGCGAAAGTGACATTGTATTCCCTGTAGGACAGCGGGTCCGGCATGCTGTGTTCGGGACTGGTACCGTCACAGATGTGGATAGAGACAGAGGCGCCCATGTGATTCAGTTTGACAGTATGGATACGCCGCGAAGGATATCGTTCCGGGTGAAGATGGAGAGAATATAATATTATGAATACTCGCATTTCAGGGCGTTTTGCCGTCAAAACGCTGGAATTTGACAAAGTAAAGCAAAATGTTGCAGAAAAGGCGGCTACGGAGCAGGGGAAAGACCGACTGATGAGTCTGCCTGTTTCTTCTGATTTTGAAACGGTAAAACGGATGCATATGGAAACAGCAGAAGCGCTGCGGTTTTTGAACGAAGGAAAGCGGTTTCCTTTCGGAGGTCTGTACAATATTGCCGAAGCAGTAAAGCGGGCCCGTATCGGCAGTATACTGGATGTGGAAGAACTGATGCAGATCAAATCCAGTATGCAGGCATTCGGCGCGTTGAAAGTGTTCCTGCTGACACAAAGTGATGAGCACCCGAATTTGGCAGAGTATGGCCGGAATCTTGTGGAGTTTCCCAAACTGGTACGCCAGTTGGAAAAAACAGTTTCCGAAAAGGGTGAGATTCTGGATACGGCTTCTGTAAAACTGGCGGGACTCCGTACCGGGATTGCGACTGCAAAAAGCAAAGTTCGCTCACAGCTGGAGAAGATACTGCATGATCCGAATAACCAGAAGTACTTTCAGGATGCACTGGTAACCATGCGGGGAGACCGGTATGTGATTCCGATTAAACAGGAGTACCGGGCAAATTTTCCCGGTATTGTTCACGACCAGAGCGGAACCGGAGCCACGCTGTTCATCGAGCCTATGGCTGTGGTGAACCTGAATAACAATATAAAACGCTATCTGGCCGAAGAAAAGGAAGAAATCGAACGGATACTGCGGCAGCTTTCCGGCGCCATCGGCGGGGAAGGCGATACGTTGCTGCGTTGCCTTGCCGTGGCAGCGGATGTGGATGCGGTGTATGCGAAAGCTCTGTACGCAGTGGAGACGAAAGCCTGTCAGCCTCAACTGGTATCCAACGGCGGATTGCGTATTGAAAAAGGACGGCATCCGTTGCTGCCTGTGGAAACGGCAGTACCGTTGGACGTGAATTTAGGCGAAACGTTTAACACACTGCTGATTACCGGCCCCAATACCGGCGGCAAGACGGTGGCGTTAAAGGCGGTAGGCCTGTTTGCCCTGATGAGCCAGACGGGCATGTTCATTCCGGCATTAAATGTTAAGCTTCCCGTGTTCCGGGCGGTATATGCGGATATCGGGGACGAGCAGAGTATTGAGCAAAGTCTTTCCACATTCTCCGGCCATATGATGAACCTGGTAAGCATTCTTCAGGAGGTGCGGGAGCGGGACCTGGTGCTGGTGGATGAAATCTGCGCCGGTACGGATCCCAATGAAGGCGCTGCACTGGCAATGTCCATTCTTGACCATTTGACGAAGCAGGGTGTATTCACCATGATGACAACCCATTACAGTGAGCTGAAGACCTTTGCGTTTGGCCGCGAAGGCATGGAAAACGCCAGCGTGGAGTTCAATCCGGATACGTTGCTTCCCACATACCGTCTGCTGATGGGCGTGCCGGGCAGCAGCAACGCGTTTAATATCAGCCGCAGACTGGGATTGTCTGAGGAGATCGTTCACAATGCCGGTGATTTGCTGAACGAAGAGCATGTGCATATGGAAGATGTGCTGCAGGGACTGGAAGGAGAGCGGCGTCGTTTTGAAAGCCGCAGCCGGGAAGTGGAAGAATTGCGGTATGAAAGCGAAAAACTACGAAACCAGCTGGCCTGGCAGAAAAAGGATTTTGAAAAGCAGAAAAATGAATTACTTCGCAAAGCACGGTATCAGGCAGATGAAATATACCGTACCAGCCGCCGTGAAGCCGAAGCTGTACTGAAGGAGCTGCGTTCCCTGAAAGCCGATTTAGATGTGAAGGCCTTGCAGGCAAAAGCAGAAGAGGCGAGGAAACGGCTTGACAAACATTTAAGCCTTGACGAACCGTTACCGGAGGGGACGCCCCTTACGCCGGCTAATGCCCGCTCCGGCATGACAGTGCTGGTCAAGTCTTTACGTAAGAACGGGACCCTTCTGGAAGTAAAAGGAAAAGACGGGCTGGTTTCTGTGGGTGTGCTGAAAATGACAGTACCATTGTCACAGTGTCTTCTTGTAAAGGATACACCAAAGGAAAAACCGAGACCTTCGCAATATAAGCACAATGCATCCCACGCCATGTTTGTTGCGAAAACAGAAAGCACGGGGCAGGAGGTGGATGTACGGGGCATGACGACAGATGAAGCCATTCCGTATGTGGACCGGGCGATTGATGATGCGTTGCTGGCGGGCATTTCCCAGGTACGTATCATTCACGGCAAGGGAACCGGCGCATTGCGGGCCGGGCTGCATGCCTATTTGAAAGGGCACCGCAGTGTGGCGGCAGTGGCGCTGGCGGATCTGTCCATGGGAGGAGCCGGGGTGACTGTGGTAACCGTACGATAGAGGGAACGAACGATAATCATACTAATTATTGCGTCATAACTGTAAAAAAATCACAATATATTGCAATTTCGGGTTGTGAATCGGTATCAATTGGTGATATAATAACCATATATGTTCTAGGAGGGGCGATGTATGGCATTTGTTGTTAAAAAGTTCGGTGGAAGCAGCGTGGCTACGCCGGAGAAGATCTATCATCTTGTGGACCGTGTCCTGGCTGAAAAAAAGCCGGACGACAAAATTGTAATCGTTGTTTCCGCCATGGGCGATACAACGGATGATCTGCTGGCATTGGCAGGTCGTATTACGGAACATATGCCCAAACGGGAAATGGACATGCTGCTGGCCACGGGCGAGCAGGTTTCCATTGCTCTGCTGGCTACTGCATTTATGGAACGGGGGCAGAAAGCGATTTCCTTTACCGGATTTCAGGCGGGCATCCGTACGAATGCAAGCTTTACAAAAGCAAGCATTCTGGAAGTAAATGCGGACCGGGTCAAAAAAGCATTGGATGAAGGAAATATTGTAATTGTTGCCGGATTCCAGGGCATTACCGACGAAGGCGATATCACCACATTAGGCCGCGGTGGCAGTGATACGACGGCAGTAGCAGTGGCCGCGGGTCTGAAAGCGGATATCTGCGAAATTTATACCGATGTGGACGGCGTTTATACTGCTGATCCCCGTGTGGTGCCCAATGCAATCAAGTTAAAAGAGATAACGTTCGGGGAAATGCTGGAACTGGCCCGTCTGGGTGCAGGTGTAATGCAGCCCCGCGCTGTGGAATACGGCGAACTGACCGGTACGGATATTCATGTCCGGTCCACATTTAACAGGGTAGAAGGAACGATTATCAGAGGGGAGTATACGATGATGGAAGAGAAAAAGTTTATTATCCGCGGCGTGGCTAGCGATTCTAATGTGGCAAAGATTGCAGTGCGGGGCGTGCCCGACGTTCCCGGTGTCGCATATCAGATTTTTGATGCGCTGGCAAAGGAAAATATTGCGGTGGATATGATCGTGCAGAGCGCTTCCAATGTGAAAGAGAAAAATGATATCGTCTTTACCGTGACCAAGACGGATATGGCGGATACGGTAGGCGTGCTGGAACAGCTCAAAGGAAAGATCGGCTTTGTCCGGGTTGATGTGGAAGCCAATGTTGCCAAGGTTTCTATTGTTGGTGCAGGTATGCTGGGGAATCCCGGAGTGGCGGCCCGTATGTTCGGCGCCCTGGCCAGCGAAAAGATTAATTTAGATGTTATCAGTACCTCTGAAATTACAATTTCCTGTCTCATCGCCAAAGAAGATGAGAAGAAAGCCGTGAACGTGGTGCACCGATTTTTCTTCCCAACTGAAGAAAAATAAAGGTTGTACAGAAGTTGCGGCGTTGTGGGAACAGATTAGAGGCTGAATTGCAGCCTGTTATCGGTCTGAAGGATTGACAAGGAGACAATATAAATGTATACAAGCTTTGCGGCGCCCCAGTCTAAGGGGAAAGCTGCCAATGACATTATTTTTGCGGCCAATGCACTGGCGGTGGCTGATGCGGCGGCTAACGGCGCAGAAAATGTAACGAATGGCACCATCGGTGCAATTATGGATGACGATTCAAAACTGGTATGTCTTCCGACAGTAGAAGCGGTATTCCGTAATCTTCCGATTAATGAGGTGATTGCCTATGCACCGATTGCCGGTACGCCTGATTATCTGGAAAAGGTACAGGTGGCGACATTTGGCAAATCCCGTCCCAACGGATTTACGAGTGCAGTAGCAACTACCGGCGGAACCGGCGGTATCCATCATGCAATCTGGAACTATACGGAAGCCGGCGATACGGTGATTACGGCAGACTGGTACTGGGGAGCTTATAAGGTATTGTGCCTGGATATGGGGCGCAAGCTGGATACCTATAAGATGTTGACGGATGAAGGTACTTTTAATCTGCCGGCGTTGGAAGCGAAAGTTAACGCATTGCTGGACAGGCAGAACAGCGTTATGGTCATCATTAACACACCGGCCCATAATCCGACCGGTTACAGCCTGACCAAAGAAGATATGGATCAGGTAGTAGCTATGCTGAAGAACGCAACGGAAAAGACAGGGAAGCAGGCAATCCTGTTCCTGGATGCGGCCTATATTGATTACGCCGGGGAAAAGAATGCGGTACGCAAGGTGTTTGAAGCATTGAATGATCTTCCGGAAAGAATACTGGCTATCGTGCAGTACAGCATGTCAAAAGGATTTACCATGTATGGGCAGCGCCTGGGCGCAATGATTTGTGTATCGTCCAGTGAAGAAGCGGCCCGGGAGTTTTTTGAGATCAACCAGTATACAAGCCGTGCTACCTGGTCTAATACTAACCGCGCAGCCATGCGTACGCTGGTTCAGATTTACAGCGATGAAGCATTGCTGACTGCGGTGGAGGCGGAACGGGATCACTATTACAAAATGATTAAGGCTCGCGCAGACGTTTTTGTGGAAGAAGCAAAAGCCTGCAGACTTCCCATGATTCCGTATATAGCCGGTTTCTTCCTGTCAGTTCCCTGTGATAATTCGCAGGCAGTGTGTGATATTTTGCACAAGGATCATATTTATCTGGTTCCGTTGGCGGCCGGTGTGCGTGTTGCGCTGTGTTCCATCCCGTTGCAGAAAATCTCCGGTATCGCAACGAAGCTGAATGAGGCGCTGAAGGCTGTAGAAGCTGCAAAATGTAAATAATGTTTTTTGTTAATTATGGAAACGAACCTGCTATGGTTTCTTTTTAACAGATTTGGATTACTCCGGCTGAAGGTAAAACTTCAGCCTTTTTTCTAATAGCATTTGAACGGATAGAACTTGAATGGAGGAACAGCATGCTGCATATTACATTGCCGGGTGGCGTAAAAAGGGAATTTGCAGTAGGAACAACTTTGGCAGAGATGGGAAAGGATTTTTCGGATAACTACGATTCTCCTCTTGCCGTAGGAGTGTTTGACGGACTGGAGTACAGCTTATCGTATCAGGTTACGGAAGATGGGGAAGTGTCATTTATTCCCATGAATTCCGTCGAAGGGATGCGTGCCTTTGTCCGCAGCATCGTATTTGTCTGTGATGTGGCTATGAAAGAACTGTTCCCTGATACGGAGCTGGAAGTCTGTAATTCGCTGGGCAGTGCCCTGTACTGTATTATGCCGAAAAATCCGCTGACCCCGGTTCAGTTAAAGCAACTGGAAGATAAAATGCACACCATTGTTGCGGCAAAATATCCCATTGTGACGTTTCCGGTAGATCGCCGGGAAGCAATTGAGAGGGCAAAGCAGGATCCTTATCTGGGACAGGACGTGCTGGCTATGATCAATATGGCCCCGGAATCTGAGACGTTGTTTGCCTACGAACTGTGCGGGGTACGGGAGCCGTTTTTTGAACCGCTCTTGCCTAGTACGGAACATTTGGCAGCCTTTGAACTGATTCCCTTTGATAAGGGATTTGTAATTAATTATCCGGAAATTGAGGATTATCGGAATCTGCCGCCCTGGGATACAGTGCGGCGTATCAATCATGCGTATCAGGAAGCGGAAGAGTGGTCCGCTATGATTGGCTGTAATACGCTGGCGAAATTGAATCGCATTATCCGGGAAGGCCGGGCCGATAAAATTATCCGTGTGGCGGAAGGGCTGCAGGAAAAGAAGTTTGTAGCCATTGCGGACTACATCACGCAGCACCGTGATAAACTAAAATTTGTCCTGATAGCAGGTCCGTCTTCTTCCGGGAAGACTTCATCCAATCAGAGACTTTGTGTGCAGATGGAAGTGAACGGGCTTCATCCGATTCCGATTTCCATGGATAATTATTATGTGAATCGGGAAGATACACCGAAAAATCCGGACGGAACGTATGATTTTGAACGGGTGGATGTGATAGATATCCCTTTGTTCAATGAGCATCTGACACAACTTCTTCGGGGCGAAACCGTGATGTTGCCGTACTATAATTTTATGACCGGACACAGGGAATACCGCGGTCAGAAGATACGCATGCAGGAAAACAGCATTTTTGTAATTGAAGGAATCCATGCACTGAATCGCAAGGTTACAGAATCCGTGCCGGATGAAAACAAGCTGAAGATTTTTGTCAGTGCTCTGACGCCCATGTCACTGGATGCGTTTAACCGTATTCATACGACAGATTTACGTCTGTTGCGGCGTATGGTCCGCGATTCACGGTTCCGTTCCCATGATGCGCTGGATACGATCAAAATGTGGCCCTCGGTGCGGTATGGGGAAGAAAAATACATTTTCCCCTGTCAGGAAGAGGCGGACATCTTCTTTAATACGTCATTAATCTATGAGCCTGCTATTTTACGCAAGTTTGCAGTGCCTTTGTTAGAGAGTGTTCCGAAAGAAGAGAAAAAGGCGTTTTTTACCGCCTCCAGACTGCTTCGTCTGTTACGATTGGTCGAACCGCTGGATGAGGACATGATTCCAAACAATTCCATCTTAAAGGAGTTCATTGGCGGTTCGGCTTTTGCAAAAGAGTTATAACAGGTTATTAAAAAAACTCCCGCTGGCCTCAGACCGGCGGGAGTTACGTTTTGTTAGGGCAGGGATTGCTCAATCCGTGTTATTTTTTAGTATCTTTCTGTGGTTTGGTCGGTACGGGTTTCGCCGGCGCCGGTTTTGCCGGAGTCGGTTTGGTAGAAGCAGGTTTGTTTACGGAAGGACTATTCCTCTTTTCCGGCTTATTGCTTACTACCGGTTTGTTGCTGACCGCCGGTTTATCCGGCTTATTGGTGCTCGATTTAGGCTTTACGACTTTAGGCGGTTTTGCAAGGGGATCGTTTTGCAGTTTGGTTTCTTCTTCTTTGTTCTTGTCTTTATCTTCTTCTTTGTTTCCAATGTCTGCGCCAACAGGTGTTACGGCTCCGGAAGGACGGACAAAGTCTGCATACGGAACTTCCTGTACAGCATTGATCATGAAATCGTGCCAGATGCTTAACGGAGCGCCGGAACCGTACATAGCTCCCATACTGCGGTTTCGGTCGTCGCCAACCCAGACTGCACAGGAAAGGTTTGGAGTGTAACCGCAGAACCAGGCATCTTTGGAATAATCGGTGGTACCGGTTTTTCCGGCTGCCGGGCGTCCCAAACCGGAACCTCCGGCTGTACCGCTGATCAGTACATCTTTCAGCATATCAGTGGTCTGATAGGCTGCTTTGGCGCTGACAACCTGTTTCGGCGCGTGTTTATGTTCGAAGATAATCTTACCATTGCGGTCTACAATTTTCGTAATGGCAACCGGCTGGTTCAATACCCCGTTATTAGCAATGGTACCATATGCAACAGCCATTTCTAACGGGCTGACGCCTTTGGTAAGCCCGCCTAAGGCCATGGCGGGATTATTATCGGTATACGGACCGTCTTCCACTAACGATGTGATACCACATGCTTTTGCCATCCGCATGACTTTATCTGTGCCGACCCGTAATGCGACCCGAATCGCAGGGATGTTATAGGACCGGGACAGAGCGGTACGCAGGGTAACTGTTCCATGGAAACCGCCGCCTGCATTCTGGGGAGCCCATCCTCCAATTTTCAGTGGTTTGTCGTCAACCATAGTGGCTGCATTCAAACCGTTGTCCATGGCAGTCAGATAAACGAAAGCTTTAAAAGAGGAACCGGGCTGCCGTTGGGCGAGTACAGCACGGTTGAATTTATCCTGGCCGCGCCCGCCGATCATGGCTTTAATATAGCCGTTAGTAGGATCGAGTGCAACGAGCCCGACCTGAGGCTGCGTGAGTTTATCGGGATCTTCTGTCCACAGATCCGGCAGATACCGGATCGCGTTTTCCGCCTTGGCCTGCATGCTGCTGTCCAGCGTAGTGTAAATTTTCAGGCCGCCTTTAAACAAAGCGTCTGCGCCGAATTTATCCATAACCAGCTGGGAAACGTAATCGAAGAAATAGGAACGAAGGTCTTTTTGTTTTCCTTTACTTTCGTCTTTGCGTATTTTTACTTCTTCCGCTTTAGCTTTCTGTGCCTCGGCCTGGGTGATGTGCCCATATTTTACCATCTGGTCAAGGACGATCTCCCGGCGTTCTTTATTTGCCTTTGGATTATCCATGGGGTCGTAGTAGTTCGGACTTTTTGGGATTGCGGCTAACGTAGCAGCTTCTGCAAGGGAAACATCCTGGATATGTTTTCCGAAATATGTCAGTGCGGCAGATTCTACACCATATGCGCCCTCCCCAAAATAAATCTGGTTAAGGTACATATTCAGGATTTCGTCTTTCGTATATTTGTTTTCCATCTGCCTGGCAAGAAATGCTTCCTTGATTTTACGGGAAATCGTACGTTCCTGTGTCAGGAATGCGTTTTTGGCAAGCTGCTGCGTTATCGTACTGCCACCCTGTACTTCCTGTCCCATAATGTTGCTGACCAAAGCGCGGAATGTGCCGCGGTAGTCAATGCCGCTGTGATCATAGAAACGGTTATCTTCAATTGAAATAAAAGCGGCCCGGACGTGCTTTGGAATCTTGTCCATCTTTACAGGCAGTCGGTGTTCAGCGGAAGCTGTAGTAAAAATAATTTTATTTTCATTATCGTAAAACTGGGAAACTGCATCAGGAACCAGGCCTTCTTCCATAGCGGAATCGGAAATGGAATACCCGCAGGAAGTTGTCAGTAGGGCTGCTGTAAATAAAGCCGTGAGAGTTATCAGAAGCTTTCCCCGAAATAATGAAGAATTGCTGTTCATGTCTACCTCATCTTTCTTAACTGTGATAATTGAATTATGCCAAAGCATATTACACTACATTATAGCATTATAACTCCGATTTGTCATTAAAGTGTGTTAAAAGTATGTTATTTGTTTCAAATTTATTTGATATCCATTTTTTCAAAAATGCGATTTATCGGTCAGTGCACAACGTATAGTATAGGCTAATGGACTATAGCACAAAAATAAAAATTTTTATTGAATTTGCTGGGAAAACCTATTGCTTTTTTGGAGGAAAAAAGATAAAATACACTTACCCGCCATAAGACGATTAGTGATTTATAAAAAAATCAAAAAAACAGTTGACAACATCGTTGCGATGTAGTAAACTATGAAAGTCGTCGGTTGACGGCAAGGAACCTTGAGAACTGAATAACGAACCAAATGAATGTGCGGGTCAGTCCCTTTTGGGACGGACCTAACGAAGTCAAAAATTTCTGAACAACAAGAAGAGCCGAATCGGCTTTCTGTAAATTAT
>JAFSPK010000003.1:0-35856 GCA_017443005.1 Acidaminococcaceae bacterium | reverse complement strand
TTCATCCGACCAGTCCGTTTCACTGACTTTTCGGAACAACGTGGGCCCGATACGAAAGCGTCCAATCCGTTTTTCCACCGCGGTCAGTTCAGCTTCGATGCGCTGCAGTCTTTTCTGAAGTTCTTCATCTTCCGGATAATACGCCGTTACCGTTACCACAGATAAATCCGTTTCTTTCGGCAGTGGGTCGCAAAGTTCAAAAGGCAATGACTTGCGCACCGTTTCATACAGCACCGGGTCCTCTATGACCACTCCGTTCCGGGCGCCGGCCTCCCGTAAGATTTCCGCCGTTACTTCTTCCGCTTCATGTTTCACTTTTATACTGACTTCCAGCCACTGTTCCATGTTCATATCCCCAGATTATCCGTTTCATACAAAATCGCCGTGGCCGCCACCAGCCCGGCCGTTTCCGTTCGTAAAATCCGCCGCCCCAGACTTACCGCAATGCCACCTGCTTCCTGCGCAGCTTTTACCTCTTCATTGGAAAGCCCGCCTTCCGGTCCGATAATCACGCCAATGCTCTTTGCATTTTTGTGAGCCTGCAACACTTCCTTCAGACTGATCCGGTTTTCGCTTTCATACGCAATCACCAGCAAATCCCATTTTTCTTCCTGCAGAACCTGAGACAACTTCATAACCTCATGCACATCCGGAATCATATCCCGTTTGCTCTGCTTGGCCGCCGCTTCCGCAATTTTCTGCCATCGCTCTGTTTTCTTTCCCGCTTTGGAACGGTCCAGCACCACCACCGAATGATCCATAGCCAGGGGGAAAATTTCCGCAACGCCAATCTCCACAGCCTTCTGTATAATCAACTCCATCTTCTCACCTTTGGCCAGACCCTGCAGCAGGGAGATCCGCACATCCGGCTCATGGGTCTCCCGCAGGATTTCTTTTGCTGAAACCGTCACTGTATTCATACTGACAGCCGTAATCTCCCCCACAAAGCTGATGCCGTCATCCGCTACCACCTGCAATTGATCTCCCGTACCCATACGCAGCACATCCATAATATGGTGGGCGTCCCTGCCGGTAATCTGCATTTCCTGTTTATAAGGCTTCGGAATGAAAAAACGATGCATACAAACCTCGCTTAAAACTTCGTATGTCTTTTAATCAAATTAAACTACTCAATCTGTTTCTTCTTTTTCAACCATAAACTCCAGGGTACTTTATAGTTCGTTTTACGGTTTTCCTGCACATATTCATAGATCAAGGGCATCATCCTGGCTTTTTCCTCATAGAGAGGTACTTTATAGCTGTTGGATTTCTCGGTGTAAAGGGGATAACTGCTTCCCGCCATCGTCTGACGGATAACAATGTCCTTCATCGGCACGCCCGGATTCCTCATCATATCGTAAATCATCATCATGATACCCGTGCGTCCTTTACCTGCATGACAGTGGAAATGCAGCCAGGCCTGACCCGGACCAATTCTGTTTACAAAGGATATAAAACCGTCGATATCTTTCGCCGGGGGCCAGATATGGTCCCGAATCGGAATCCTCAGGTATTTAAATCCTTCGCTTTCAACCAGTTCCTTTTCCGTCATAACGCTTTTAACATTGATTTCCATTCGGGCAATCGGCGTATTGCCTTTTCTGGTGTACGCCTGAATTGTTTTCCCAATCATTGCCCCAAAGCGCTTTGCTTCGTCAGCCTCAACCTCCGTAAGCGTCATTCCTTCATTTGCCCAGTTGTGAGACCCGTACCAGGATAGCGGAATTCCCTCGTTAACAAAAACATGGCTTTCCTGTCGCAAATCAACAACATATATGTCCCTGCCCTTGGCGCATTCCCGTAAGACAGGAGCAAGCCTCCGGAACTGCGGCCCCGAAAACTGCGCGCTGCCTGAAATACACAGTGTATCCAGCCCTTCTGTGGAAGGTTTAAAATCCGGATCAAATCTGTACTTGGGGTTCACTTTCTTAAATTGATACCGGTGATCCGCCAGCAGTCTCACATTGGCCAGTTTGCCCTTCCAGCCATTCAGTTTGTCCCTGTCTATCCTGACAAACGGTACTGCGGCTTCACCACAAGCTGTACATGCTACAGAAAACAGAAACGACACAAACAGGCACAGAATAACAGAACGAAGCAAAAAGACTCTCTTATTATACAGCATACCGCCCCAATTGACGGTCACGGTGTCACGTTTTTCTTTCGTCCCGGCACTGAGCAGCGCCTGCTTTTTGTCTAACTGTGCAAAAATATCTGTTATAAACTGTGCCATAATATCCCCTTCGTTTTTAAGGAAACACTGATTCATTCGTCTGCACGCTGACAAGCGCTTTTTGTAACTGACTGCGTCAATGGCCCTCAACGCAGCTACAGGATGACGACAGGTTTAAAAATAATGCTTAGCTTAGCTTATATTATATTTTATCACAAAATACGGTGCTTTGCACTGAACACAAAAAAGTACGGCCTGCATTCTCTGCAAGCCGCACCGAAAGCCTTCTCTCTTTTTAACTTTTCCTCAGTTCCCTGACGTAATCAAACCGTTGCTCTCTTACTTAAACAAATCCTTGATCTTGTTCAGGAAACTCTTCTCTTCCGGATTAATATTATCCTTGGCCACATCGGCAAAATTACGCAGCACCGCTTTCTGCCGTTCCGTCAGCTTCGTAGGCACCACGACCTTGATACGCACCAACTGGTCGCCCCGGCCGGTTCCCCGCAAACGCGGAATCCCTTTGCCACGCAGGCGCATCACCCGGCCCGGCTGCGTTCCTTCCGGAACCTTCATAACAACCTTGCCGTCCAAAGTAGGTACTTCTACCTCGGCGCCCAAAGATGCCTGCACAATGTTGATAGGCACTTCGCAGTACACATCGTTGCCGTCCCGTTCAAAGAACTTGTGAGGTTTCACGAACAGGTACACGTACAAATCGCCGTTCGGTCCTCCCTTGGGACCGGCAGCGCCTTCGTTGGCCACACGTAAACGGGAACCGTCGGCCACGCCGGCCGGAACTTTTACCTTCAGGTTCTTCTGCTTTTTGACCGTACCTGTGCCGCGGCATTCATGGCAGGGGTCGGAAATGATCTTGCCTTCCCCATGGCATTTCGGGCAGGGCCGTACGGTCTGCATCTGCCCCAGCATGGTGTTCTGTACCACACGGATCTGACCGGTACCGTGGCAGTCCGGACAGGTTTCCACCTTGGAGCCGGGTTCCGCGCAGTTGCCATGGCAATGCTCGCAGGTCTCATCCCGGTACAGGGAAATTTCTTTCTCTACACCAAAGGCGGCTTCCTCAAAGGTCAGGTTCAGGTCAAAGCGCAGATCACTGCCCCGCTGGGGACCTTTGTCAGCCTGACTGCCCCGGCGTCCGCCGGCGCCGCCGAAGAACATATCGAAAATGTCCTCCATGCCATTGCCGAAGCCGCCGGCGCCAAAACCGCCAAACCCTTCAAATCCGCCGAAGCCGCCGGCGCCACCCGCGCCGCCGTTTTCAAAGGCCGCCATGCCGAACTGGTCATACTGGGCACGCTTCTGATCATCCGAAAGGACACTGTACGCTTCGCTGCATTCCTTGAACTTTTCAGCGGCTTCCGGATTATCCTTGTTCAAATCAGGATGGTACTTGCGTGCCAGCTTACGATATGCTTTTTTGATATCATCGGCGCTGGCGTCTTTGGAGACGCCAAGCACCTCATAAAAATCTCTTTTTTCAGCCATTTTTTATCCCATCCCGCTGATTTTATTTCTTATCGTCAACAACTTCCGCGTCAACCACATCATCGTCCGGCTTTTTGCTTTCGCCTGCGTCCTGCGCGCCGGCTGCACCGGCAGCCCCTGCATCGCCCTTGTTGGCTTCCGCCTGCTTGTACAGTTCGGCGGACAGTTCATACAACGGTTTGGTCAGCGCTTCGGTGGAAGCTTTGATCTTTTCATTGTCGTCGCCCTTCAGATCTGCCTTCAGGGTATCCATCGCGGATTTAACTTTGGCGATCAGGTCGTCCTTGCCTTTGCCTTCCATATCTTTGATGGTCTTTTCCGCCTGGTAGATCAGGGAGTCAGCCTGGTTGCGAACCTCTACGCCTTCCTTGCGTTTCTTGTCCGCTTCCGCGTTGGCTTCCGCTTCTTTCACCATGCGGTCTACTTCGTCTTTGCTCAGGGTGCCGGAAGAAGTAATGGTGATCTTCTGTTCCTTGCCGGTGCCCAGATCCTTGGCGCTTACGTTTACGATACCGTTGGCGTCGATATCAAACGCAACTTCAATTTTCGGAACTCCGCGGGGAGCTGCCGGGATGCCGCCCAGCTCGAAACGACCCAGGGTCTTGTTGTCTGCAGCCATATCGCGTTCGCCCTGCAGCACATGGATATCAACGGACGGCTGATTATCCGTAGCTGTAGAGAATACCTGCTTCCGGGAAGTCGGAATGGTGGTGTTGCGGTCGATGATGCGGGTAAACACACCGCCCAGGGTTTCAATGCCCAGAGACAGCGGCGTTACATCCAGCAGCAGTACATCTTTTACTTCGCCTGCCAGTACGCCGGCCTGGATAGCCGCGCCGATGGCTACGCATTCGTCCGGGTTAACGTTGCGGGTAGGCTCTTTGCCCATCACCCGTTTGATAGCTTCCTGTACAGCCGGGATACGGGAAGAACCGCCAACCAGAATTACTTTGTTGATATCGCTGGCGGACAGGCCTGCGTCGCTCAGAGCCCGTTTGGTGGGTCCAATGGTCCGTTCTACCAGGTCTGCGGTCATTTCTTCAAATTTCGCGCGGGTCAGGTTCATGTCCAGATGTTTCGGGCCGTCAGCACCAGCCGTGATGAACGGCAGGTTGATGTTGGTGGTCACCATGCTGGACAGTTCAATCTTGGCTTTTTCAGCAGCTTCACGCAGACGCTGCATGGCCATTTTATCGTTGGAGAGATCAATACCGTTTTCTTTCTTGAATTCGGCTACCATCCAGTCCATGATGCGGTTATCAAAGTCATCGCCGCCCAGATGGGTATCGCCGTTGGTAGCTTTTACTTCAAACACGCCGTCGCCCAGCTCCAGGATGCTGACATCGAAGGTGCCGCCGCCCAGATCATACACCAGGATGGTATGGTCGTCAGTTTTGTCAATGCCATAGGCCAGGGAAGCCGCAGTCGGTTCGTTGATGATACGCAGCACTTCCAGGCCGGCAATCTTGCCTGCGTCTTTGGTTGCCTGACGCTGGGAATCGGAGAAGTAAGCCGGAACAGTGATAACTGCCTGGGACACGGTTTCGCCCAGATATTTTTCCGCATCCGCTTTCAGCTTCTGCAGGATCATGGCGGAAATTTCTTCCGGAGAATATTTCTTGTCGCCAATTTCCACACGGTAACCAGCTTCGCCCATATGACGTTTAATAGAGCTGATGGTACGGGTCGGGTTGGAGATCGCCTGACGTTTTGCCATCTGGCCTACCAGGCGCTGGTCGTCTTTTGTAAAGCCTACAACAGAAGGAGTCAGGCGGCTGCCTTCCGGGTTCGTGATGACGGTAGGTTCGCCGCCTTCCATTACTGCAACAACAGAGTTCGTAGTACCTAAGTCAATACCAATTACTTTAGACATGATGTATTTCCTCCTTAAATTTTAAACTGAATTCATAAACACTTTATAAATCTTTGAACCTTTCGGTTCATAACTTAAACATTTTTACGTTGCCGGCGCCTGCTTTTTTGTCAGCACCGACATTCGGTTTTGTTAAACTTTTACTCGTTGCTGATGACGCGCACCTTGCTGTGACGCACCACTTTGTCGTGGAGCTGGTAGCCTTTTTCAAAAACCATGTCGATGGTCTCGTCTTCCATCTCCGGGTTCTGCCCCCGCATCACCGCTTCGTGGAAATTAGGATTAAACTTTTCGCCCTGGGCGGGAATCTCCTTTACACCCAAGTCTTCCAAAGTTTTTACGAACTGCTTCTGGATGCCGGCCATGCCGTCCACCACACTCTGTACGTCCGTCGCGTTTTCCGCCGCGGCTTCTGCCCGTTCAAAGTTATCCAGAATCTGTAAAAACTTGTTGACCACGCTGATGGTCACATACGTAGCCAGTTCTTCCCGCTCCGCTGTATTGCGGCGGCGGAAATTATCGAAATCCGCCTGGAGACGCAGCAACCGGTTTTTGATTTCCGTCGCTTCTTCCTCTTTTGTTTTCAGCAGAGCCGCCGTGGCTGTCAGTTTCGCCTGTACATCTTCCAGGGTTTCTTCTGCGGTTTCCTCCGGCTTTACTTCTTCTGCAGCATTTCCGGCCGTCCCTTCCCCGTTTCCGGTTCCCGGGGTTTCCGCCCCTTCCGGCGCGCTTCCGGTTACGGTTTCTTCTCCAGCCTGCACGTTTTCGTTCAAATTCGGATCAACCTCTTCCCGGATTTCTTCCTCACTCTTCCTCTTAAACAACACGGTTCCTCCTTTTGGGTTTCTTGTCTGTTCAAACAATCTATATGATTAAATGATGATTTCTTACGAAACGTTCTCCCGCAATCCGTCCGCGCTTCCTGATTTATTTTTACAAACTCTCCGGAAGCAGGTGCAGTTGGGAAATCACTTCGGGTCTTTCAATATGGTTTCCAGATACTTGTGCAGATAATTCATCACCGCGATGACCTTGCGGTATTCCATCCGGGTCGGCCCCAGCACCGCCATGGTCCCTACGATCTGTCCGTTCAGCCGGTAAGTGGCCTGCACCATGCTGCAGTCCTTGATGCCGGTGAACTTGTTCTCGCTGCCGATGGTCACCTTCAGTCCGGAATCATCCCCGGCGTTCAGGATATCCTTCACCACTTTTTCCTCTTCCAGAATCCCCAGCAGGTTTTTCACCCTGCCCACATCCTGGAATTCCGGCTGGTTCAGCAGCTGCTTGGCGCCGCCCAGGAACACTTTCTGCTCGCTGTTCTTCGCGACGATGTTGCTGATGGCTTTCTTCAGGGAAGCCAGCATCACTTCATCCTCGGATACGGCGGAGTACACTTCCTGGAGCAAATCGCCGGTAATTTCCGTGAGCCTTCTGCCTTCCAGCAGATTACTCATCTTGCCGGACAGGTAATCCATTTCGGCGCTGCTCATCCCCGCCGGGATATCGATCAGCCCGTTATCCATGGCTCCGTCATCCGTAACGATGCACATAATTGCCTGGGTATCGCTCAGGGGTAAAAACTTCAGGTACTTAAACCGGGCCGTGGATTTTTTATTGGCCAGCACCAGCGAAACATTCTGGGTCATGCGTGACAGAATCTTGGCAGTGGACTTGAAGATGTCATCCATATTACGGATGCGTTCTTTATACCAGCTGTTGATCAGCGCCCTGTCGTTTTCCGTCAGCACGCCGGGTTCTTCCTTCATAGAATCCACCATGGAATCCACATACAGGCGGTACGCCTGCGCAGAAGGAACACGCCCTGCCGAGGTATGAGGCTGCTCAAGGTAACCTAACAGTTCCAGATCGCTCATCTCGTTACGGATGGTGGCCGGACTCAATCCCAGATTATGTTTGCGGGCAATGGTTCGCGAACCCACCGGTTCCGCAGTTTCAATGTAGTCTTCGATGATGATCTGCAGGATTTTCCGTTTACGGTCGTTTAACATAATCCCACCTCATCTTTGTTCAGGAGGCTTTTGCTGCAGGCCTCCTTCGTGTTTCTGTTTTTTTGTTAGCACTCACGTACACAGAGTGCTAACATCTTTCACAATGTAAGAATAGCACCCTTTGCCAACAATGTCAATAGTCAAAAAGTAAAATTTTTATTTTTTCCGCACAATTCACACAAACTTCAAAATTAAAAAGAGCCGTTACACTCTTTTCAGTGAACGACTCCCGATGGTTATGAAGTAAGAAAACACGAATCAATTCAAATATGCCGACCGATGCTGTTTAAACGCCGGCCGGGTAACTACTACCCGCCAAGTGGAAATGAAACTTGCAAAAGGTCGTGAAACAATCAATCAACTGTATCCACTTCCCTCCATGCAGCTCATATAAATTTTTCAAACACGCGGTTACCGAACCGCATGCCATAAGCTGTCAGCCGCAGCTTTCCATCTTCGCACTCAGCCAGTTTTTTATCCAGCAGCGTTTGGATTTCCTTTCCATAATAGTTCATTATGTTTATATCAAACCATTTTTCCATTTTGTTTATATCTGCGCCTTCCGTCATACGCAGACCCATGATCATCGCTTCGCTGATCTGGGTTCTGCGGTCAAGGGGTTCCGTTTGCCACAGACCCCTGTACTCATTGACAGAAGAGAGTAAAAGGTCAGTTACTCCTTTCTTTTCCTTTTCTGCAGAAAGCACAGGAACAGAAGAAGTATCCTTCCCGTTCATTGTATTTTCATCGTTTTGCAGTACAGACCCTTCCTTCCTCCAGCCTTTTATATATTCCTGCACATCTGCCGTATTCGTCCTCCGCTCCTTGCCGTTAAATGTGCAGGCGCCCACCCCGAAGGCCGCGTAAGGTTCGTAATGCCAGTACACAATATTATGAAGAGACTCCTGGCCGGGTTTCGCGTAATTTGATATTTCATAGCGTCGCAGCCCTGCCTGCGCCAAAATCTCCGTGGTCATCTCATACATTAAGTAAGAAATGTCTTCATCCGGCAAAGTAACCCGTCCTGACGAAACCAACCGTTCCAGCGGTGTTCCTTCTTCCAGAATCAGGCAGTACGCAGAAATGTGCGACAGGTTCATCTGCAAAATCTGATTCATTGTGTCGCGGAAAGACTCCACCGTCTGGCAGGGAATGCCGGACATCAGATCTGCGTTGACACGTTGGAAGCCTGCCAGCTTTGCTTCTTCAATCGCGCGCAACACCTCTTCCGCCGAATGGATCCGCCCCAGCGCCCGTAATTCGTTGTTCTGCAGAGACTGCACCCCTAAGCTGATGCGGTCAAAGCCAATTTCGCGCAGTGCCTTCAGTTTTTCAGCGTCTACCGTTCCGGGATTAGCTTCAATGGTTGCTTCCGCCGGTTCCTTCCACCAGCCGTATTCTTTCAGGCAGGCAACAATATTTTGAATTTGTCCCACGGAAAGAACCGTCGGCGTCCCTCCCCCGAAATACACCGTCGCGTTTTCCGCAACAGGCAGCTCACGCTGTAAGGAACGAACTTTTATTTCCCGGCACAGCGCTTCCACATATTGCTGCCGCACTGCTTCCGTGAACCCGGCATAGGACGGAAAATCACAGTATAAACATTTTTGCAGACAAAAAGGGGTATGAACATATACCCCCTGAAATTGTTCCCACCGTTCCATCATATTGATCACTTACACTTTCACCACGCTGTCGGAGGAAAAAAGGCTCAGCCCATGCGCCGCGGCATACTGATCCACGCAGGCAGTGTCCTCCATCAGCATTGCAACTTTCCTGATTCAGAATGACCTACCAGCTGCATCAGGATTCATTTTTTAATAATAGAACTTTATTCCTTCTTCAAGGCATATAATAATTGGTCAGGAAATACGTTCTTTCCCAATCAACAATTTGCGCGAAAAAAAATATTAAAACTCAATTTAATTATACCATATATCAGTATAAACGTAATCAATAATCAATCATTTACAGATTCACCTCGCCACGCCACTACTTATGCAGGTTTCTGAAGTTTTACATTTTTTATCCAATTTCACGGCAACTTGCCGGGCTGACATTGCATCCGGTCAGTTTAGTGAC
Organism: Acidaminococcaceae bacterium; assembly: GCA_017443005.1. Lineage (GTDB taxonomy): Bacteria > Bacillota > Negativicutes > Acidaminococcales > Acidaminococcaceae > Succiniclasticum. The sequence goes on along the minus strand of JAFSPK010000003.1, from coordinate 26,213 downwards.
CGGAAAATTTTCGTCAGGCCAGTGATGGCGCAGGTTTGGAGCCTGCTCTCTGTTATAAATATAGACAGACTATTTGTTTGTCTCTTTGTAACTTAACCTGCCAGCATTCTATTGTTTGTTCGAGAGAGCTGCCATTACGCCGACCCGGAAAATCCGGCCAAAAGAGACAACACAAAAATCACCGGACGCTTTTACACGCCCGGTGGCTTTTGACCGCAACTCCTTACTTTACGACTCTTGCTGTACAAACAATTCCATTTCCTGCTGCAGCAGACGAAACACATTGGCAACTAAATACCCATCGGCGATGGCATGATTCAGGCGTACGGTCACCGGCATTAACAGCCTTCCGTTTTCCCTGCGATATTTTCCCCAGTTGACAATAGGCGCGAAGAACAAATACCCGTCCGGCAATTCAACATGCAGCGAATCATAGGAAAGCCACGGAATACAGGAAGCATCAAACCAGTTCGGATGATGTTCCAAATCCAGTCCATAGTCCCGTGTCTTCTTTGCCTGTTCCACATCCTGAAGTGCATTGGAATAAAACGCCGCGTAATCCGCACAGTATTCTGTGTAAACCAGCGTGAAGGTTTCCGTATCGTCATGGAAAACATACTGTGTTGGATTGATTACATCATAGCAGACCAGTTCTTCTGTCTGCCAGAGATAACCCATTCTGTAATCCTCTCTCGAGTTCATCACTTTTGTGAGGATGTAAAGGAAATTGATATAAAATTTTGTCTTCGTTTTTTGGGAATACTCCACGAGATTGGTGACATCAATCCGGGCTGTCATCGATGTAGAACATTTGCAGTCTTCGGAAAAATGACGAAAAACGCCTTTCCGGTAATACGATTCTCTGTCGATAATCCTGTAGTTCATGTTACCATTCTTTCCTGTTCTTCTTGCTGTTACAAGATTATTATACCAAAACAAGGCCGGTACCTGAAATACCGGCCTTGTTTAATGAAACTAACTAAACTGTCATGTCAGTCCTTCACATACGTGCAGACCTTGCCCGGATTCAAAAGTCCTTTCGGATCGAATACCGCCTTGATGCCCTGCATCAGCTGCATCACATCACTGCCTACGTAGTCCTCCAGACGCCGGACGGAAACCGCTCCGATACCGTGTTCTCCGGAGATCAGGGCGTTCATTCCCTTGCCTTTCGCATAAATCAGATCCAGGAACTTATCCGACCGGGTGCGGAACTCCTGTTCCTCCATGCCATTAGCACAGAGTTTGATATGGATGTTGCCGTCTCCGGCGTGTCCGTAGGTATTAATATCCAGACCCACCTCATCTGTCAGGCTCTGCGCATATTCCACAATCTCCGCGATGTAGCTGATGGGAACCACGATGTCGCATTCCTCCACCTTGTCATAGGTTTCGAGGATAGCCTCCGGCACGGCCCTGCGCATATCCCAGGCCGCTTTCATCGCATTGGCATTATCAAACACGAGCACATCCAGCGCGCCGCCTTCCAGCATGACTTCGGCAGCCGCCTCCATGGTCTCTTCCATCTCCTCTTCCCGGCGGCAATCAAAGGTAGTGAGAAGATATGCTCCCACGTTTGTCCCTTCACTCACGGCAGGATAGACCACCTTTTCCGTGAATTTCTCCGCCCGTTCTACATTGGAACGGGGCATAAATTCCAGAGACTGGGGATCCAGCCCGGAATGCTTGACCACAGGCACGCAACGGATACAGGCCTCCAAATCCTCAAACATTCCCAGAAGGGAAACCTGGAATTTTGGCTGGGGGATGAGTTTCAGTCCAATTTCCGTGATGATTCCCAGAGTCCCCTCAGAACCAATCAGCAGATGCAGGAGGGAATACCCGGAACTGTTTTTGCTGGGTTCACCGCCCAGCTTCACTACACGGCCGTCGGGAAGCACCACCGTCATGGTGCGGACATATTCACGGGTACAGCCGTATTTCACGGCACGCATCCCACCGGCGTTGGTGGCCACGTTTCCACCCACCGCAGCAAACCGTTGGCCGGGGTCAGGCGGATAGAACATGCCGCGTTCCGTGCAGGCGGCAGTCAGGTCAGCCAACAGGACGCCGGCTTCAATGTGAACAAGGCCATTGTCCAAATCCCAGCGCAGAATATGATTCATCTTAGTCGTATCAATGACCACACCGCCGCAGATGGGCGCACATCCGCCGCTGAGCCCGGTTCCGGCTCCGCGGGGAATGATGGGGATGTTATTCTCGTACAGAATTTTGCAGGCTTTTGAAACCTCTTCTGTCGACCGCGCCATCACTACAGCGTCCGGCATACGGAAACCGGCGGACACCATCTCATCGTGGGCATAGTCTTCGCTGATCTGGTCCCCGGTCAGAACGCTTTCAGGGAGCGCGGCGGTAAGTTGTGCAAGTACTTCAGGGGTCAGGGATTGAAAAGACATAATATCCTCCTTTTAATCAAAGAATGATTATCTTCGCGTAAAGATGTAATACTATATTTTTGCTCAAATTTCATAGTAATTTCCATCTTAAAATCATTTTTATTTTATCACACTCTAATTCTATTACGCAACAACCTTCTGAAAATATATAAAATTTAACGCAAGTTACTCCTCTACGCTATTCTTCTTTTTTCCCCAGCTTATTCAACGAGATATGAAGATTGATCGCCGCGCAGGAAAGCGCGGTCAACGCGAGCCAAAGAACGAACAGGTCTACGATAACCTTCTTATCTTTTATATCATATTTTTTGCTCTGCTTATCCATTCCCTTACTCCCCTTTCTGCAGAACTGCCGCATTTTATTACGTTATTAGCAACTGTCCCGTCTACCTTCATTATAAAAAACAGCTGCAGAAAATAACTCCACAGCTGTTTCGCTCACTATGAATGATGAATCCTGAAAAATATCGGATAAAACAATCCACGTTAATCCGCGTTATTTCCAATCGTCAAACGCATACATGCAACCATTTCTCATAAAAGCCATTGCTATCATCCTTTTCGCTTCTTGTCTTTATATAATGATTCAGTTTGCCTGCATTATCATATTGAAGCATCTGAATAAAGAATTACTTTAATTGCTTTTTAATCTCCTCCACTATGGTTATGTCAGCCGGAAGCCATTCAACATCAAAGAGTGTATCTTTTGTAAGCCACCGGGCTTCTTCCGCTTCCAACAATTTCAGTTCACCTTCTGCAACCTCACACCAAAAACAATCCATGGACAAATGGAATGCAGGATAATCATATTCAATTGTGGTAATCAAATCTCCTACTGTAATCTTTGTTTCCAGTTCTTCCCGGATTTCCCTGACAAGCGCCTGCTGCGGAGTTTCTCCTTCTTCGATCTTTCCGCCGGGAAATTCCCACTGGCCTTTAAAATCGCCATAGCCCCTTGCCGTAGCAAATATTTTCTTCTTTTCACAAATAGAATCGCATATTACTGCAGCAACAACTCTTATTGTTTTCATGTGTGTTTTATTATATAAACAAGACAGATTCATCCAGATTGACGCTGATGGATTTTTAATAATTATATCATTAAAAACTTTGCGAAGTAAAACTGCAGCTGCATTTTTCAGCGCGTCTTTTCAGAAACAAACGGCTTTGCGGTTCTTCCTTTACGCATAATGAAAAACCGGTACACAAAGTAACTTTTCTTTGCATCCTGAGCCAACCTCGCAATATAATCCGTTTTGGGTTTCATGGCTTCTGTATAGGAATTTCCGTTCAGCAGCGATTCGGACAACAGCCGCGCCGATATTACTGCCAGTTCGATTCCTGCCCCAGAGGATACTGCAATCAGACCGGCAGCATCTCCCACAAAACAGGTTCGCCTGCCGTATTCCAACAACATGTCGTCTCCCGTGGGGATAGCTGCCCCGCGCACATAACGCGGTTCTTCTATCTGCAGACCCCGGCAAAGCGAATTCATCCCTTCCCGGCAAATTTCCGCATTGCCGTGATAAATGCCGCAGCCAACAACGGCATCCTCTCCCCGTGGAATATACCAGCTGTATCCCACCTCCCGGGAAAGATATTCAAATACTCCGTCCCGGCTCATCAGCGGAACCACTCCTTCCAGCGTAATCCCAACCCGCTGGTTTCTTCCGGTAAGCAGGCGGCGTACTGCCGACATGGCCCCGTCCGCTCCAATGATGCGGCCAAATTCAACTTCGAACGTCTCCCCGGTGCGAAGATCGGCACATATGGCAACGCCGGCGCTGTCATCGATCTCGCGTACCGTCGTCCGGTCCTGCATCATTCCGCCCGCTTGCAGATACCGTTCCAGGCAGTAATCGTCCAGACGTTTGCGGGGTAAGGCGTAATAAACATCCGACTCTATGAGTATTTCAAGCCCTGCATACCGGTCCCATACTTTTTCGATATGCATAGGCCGCAATGTATCCATGCAGCCTTCGCCAAACACCTCCGCAACCTGCGTAAGCGCCCTTTTATTCATGATACCGCCGCAGAGCTTTTCCTTAGTCTTCGCGTCCAGCAGTTCAAGGGCCAGCACATCAGCGCCGGCCTTTTTCAGCAAAAATCCCGCGACAGAACCGGCAAGCCCGGCCCCGACAATCAAAAAATCAACACGAATTCGTTTCATAACCAGCCCTCACATCGTTGAGTCCTGCATAACGTTTCAACATGCACGACAAATATGAACAAAACAGCCGCAGAAAAGTCCACGGCTGTTGCAAAGTGTCATTGACAGCTTTTGTTTTGGCAATCTGTCATTGACAGTTCACCGTTTTTTACTTTTTGCAAATCGGGACTTGTATAACTTAACCACAGGGTACTTTACCTAATCCCTGCAAGGACAGTTATCAACCCCGCAATTATCCAGGCAATGCCAGCATCTGCTGCTGCCGCCGGCAACATTCTTCAGCACTTTATCGTCCAGTTCAGCGTCGGATAACTCCGCCAAGTATGCTTCTATCCCTCCCAAACCACAAAACTATGAAACCCTTTGTTATATATACAAAACTGATACGTTAAAATTGACACTTAAAGAATTACTTTTTTATTTCTTTTTCTCCATGCTTAAAATCGCCATGAACGCTTCCTGTGGCAGCTCTACCGTGCCCACCTGCTTCATGCGTTTTTTACCGGCTTTCTGTTTTTCCAGCAGCTTGCGTTTCCGGGTGATGTCGCCGCCATAGCATTTGGCCAGCACGTCTTTGCGCAGCGCCGCCACATCTTCCCGGGCGATGACCTTGTTGCCGATAGCCGCCTGTACGGGAATGGCGAACTGCTGACGGGGAATCAGGCTCCGTAGCCGTTCCACCAGCCGACGCCCCTGTACCTGGGCATTCTCCCGGTGCACAATGGCCGATAACGCGTCAACCTGGTCGCCGTTCAGCAAAATATCTACTTTCACCAGATCGCTGGGCTTATAGCCGGCCAATTCGTAATCCAGGGAAGCATAACCCCGGCTGCAGCTTTTCAGGCGATCAAAATAATCGTAAATAATTTCGGACAGGGGCAGTGAATAATGAATCATAACGCGGTCTTCGTCCAGATAGGTCATGTTCTGGTATTCGCCCCGTTTTTCCTGTGACAGTTCCATTACAGCGCCAACGTAATCTTTTGGCACGATGATCGTCGCTGTAACGTAGGGCTCTGCAACCTCTGCAATCACAGTCGGATCCGGAAATGCAGAGGGATTATCCACCAGCTCGATGTCCCCGTTGGTTTTATTAATCTGATACACAACGTTAGGCGCCGTAGTGATCAGGTCCAGTTTGTATTCCCGTTCCAGTCGTTCCTTGATGACATCCATGTGAAGCAGGCCCAGAAATCCGCAGCGGAAACCAAAGCCCAGCGCAGTAGACGTTTCCGGTTCAAACAGCAGTGACGCGTCATTCAAATGCAGCTTTTCCAAAGCATCCCGCAAATTGTCATAATCCGTATTTTCCACCGGATACAATCCGCAGAACACCATCGGCGTAGCTTTCCGGTAACCGGGCAACGGTTCCCCGGCCGGATGGTTGGCATCCGTTACCGTGTCGCCTACCCGGGCCTCGCCTACCGTTTTAATGGCGGCCGCCAGAAAACCTACCTCACCGGCCCGCAGCACATCCACGTTCACCGGCGCCGGTTTAAACACGCCTACTTCCGTTACTTCGTAGGTGGCTCCGGTAGCCATCATCTCAATTTTCATGCCTTTTCGGATCGTTCCGTCGTAGACACGCAAATATAAAAGCACACCTTTGTAGGAATCAAATTTAGAATCAAACACCAATGCTTTTAACGGTTTGTCGTCATCGCACTCCGGAGCGGGAATCCGCTGGACGATAGCTTCCAGTATTTCATCTACGCCCTCCCCGGTCTTAGCGCTGCACAGCACCGCCTCGCTGGCGTCAATGCCGATAACGTCCTCAATTTCTTTCCGGACCTTATCCGGGTCGGCGCTGGGCAAATCGATCTTGTTGATGACCGGAATGATCTCCAGATTATTATCTAACGCCAGGTACGTGTTGGCCAGCGTCTGGGCCTCAATGCCCTGGCTGGCATCGATGACCAGCAACGCCCCTTCACAGGCTGCCAGCGCACGGGACACTTCATAATTGAAATCAACATGACCGGGGGTATCGATAAAATTCAGCATATAGTCTTCGCCGTTTTTGGCACGATAGATGCTCTGCACCGCCTGATCCTTGATCGTAATGCCCCGTTCCTTTTCCAGGTCCATGGAGTCCAGGATCTGTTCTTCCATTTCCCTTTTGGACAGGGTGCCGGTCATCTCAATGAGCCGGTCGGCCAGCGTGGATTTGCCATGATCGATATGGGCAATGATTGAAAAGTTGCGAATATGGTCTTTTTGCATGTATTTTTTACGGCTTACGCCGTTCCTTTCCATAATCTGATTTAGTATTTCTTAGTTATTATATACGATATTCATTTTTTGTAAAAGAATTATTTCCGTAATTATAAAATCATCTTGCATAAACTAAACTCACGTGGTAAAATACTATGGTAAAAGTTAAAGTAGGAGGTGAATCCATTGCCTAACATTAAATCTTCTATCCGCAGCGTAAAGACCGACGCAGAACGTCGCGCCAAGAACGCAGCTGAAAAGAGCGCAGTTCGTACTGCTGCTAAGAAAGTAGAAGCACAGGTTGCCGAAGGAAATAAAGCGGAAGCCGAAGTTACTTTAAAGAAAGCTTCCAGCTTGCTGGATAAAGCGGCACAGAGCGGTGTTATTTCCAAAAATGCCGCCGCCCGCAAAAAATCTAAACTGGCCAAAAAAGTAAACGCCGCTGAATAACAGCACAAAAAATTACCTGCTTACTGAGTAAGCAGGTTTTTTTGTTACCTGAATCGATGCAAATTTACTTCTTCGCCTCTTCCGACTTATTGTTGGCCATGATCCGCTGCAGTTCCTGCATAAAGTTCTGCACATCTGCAAACTGCCGATACACAGAAGCAAAACGGACATAAGCGATTTGATCCGTCTTTTCAAGATGCTCCATTACCAGCTCTCCGATTTCCCGGCTGGTCACTTCCGATTCCCCTTTCAGGCGCAGCTCCCGTTCGATTTCATGGGCCATATCCTGAATGGTTTCCACAGATACGGGACGTTTCTCAAACGCTTTCAGCAAACCGTTAAACAATTTCGAGCTGTCAAAGAGTTCCCGTCTTCCGTCCTTTTTATTGACCACCAGTGGCGTTTCTTCATACTTCTCGTATGTAGTAAAACGCCTGTTGCATTGGGGGCATTCCCTGCGGCGACGAATCGATGCGCCATTTTCAACGGAACGGGAATCAACGACGCGACTGTCTTCAAACGAGCAAAACGGGCATCTCATAAGTACACATTCCTTTCATCCACAGAAAACAACAGAACAACGTCAGTAACAGATATAACAAAGCGGCAGTTTCTCACTGCCGCATCGTTTTATGAAATCAATCAGCGACTCTGCATCCAGGGTGGGATATCATTTCCGGGATCTTTGGGAAATCCAGTAATAATACTGCCGTGGGACGGTTCCTCTTTTGCCGGAGTATCAGCAACAGCCTGTTGTTTAGGAGGATTCGCTTTAACTTCCGTTGCACCGCCGCGCTGACGAGGAGTGTTCCATCCGGGAGTCTTAATTGTAGACTGTCCGGTTTTTTCCGGATATAAAGCCGGATTCTTTCCGTTAAAGCCGGTAGCGATAACGGTCACGCGGATCTCGTCATCCAGTTTTTCGTCGATAACCGCGCCAAAGATAATATTGGCATCCGGATCCACGGCTTCTGTAATGATGTTGGAAGCTTCCGTAACATCAAACAGAGACAGGTCCTTACCGCCGGTAATATTGAACAGTACACCCCTTGCGCCTTCAATGGAGGCTTCCAGTAACGGGCTCTTGATCGCCGCTTCCGCTGCAGCCACTGCACCGTTGTCGCCTGTGGCGGTACCAATACCCATCAAAGCGGAACCTGCGTTGGACATAATCGTCTTAACATCCGCAAAGTCGGCGTTGATCAGACCGGGCACGGAAATTAAATCGGAAATGCCCTGAACGCCCTGACGCAATACATCATCCGCAATACGGAACGCATCTATCATACTGGTCCTGCGATCAATCACCTGTAACAGACGGTCATTGGGAATGGTGATCAGTGTATCAACGCGTTCCTTTAACGTAACGATACCTGCTTCCGCCTGATTCATCCGGCGCTTGCCTTCAAAAGAAAACGGTTTGGTAACTACACCAACAGTCAGCGCGCCGGCCTCCCGGGCACATTCTGCCACGATGGGAGCTGCACCGGTTCCTGTACCGCCGCCCATGCCTGCGGTTACAAAGACCATATCGGCGCCCCGCAACTGCTCGATTATAATTTCTCTGGATTCTTCCGCCGCTTTCTGTCCAATCTCGGGATTGGCGCCGGCGCCTAATCCTTTGGTCAGTTTTTCACCAATCTGAATGCGGTTCTGCGCTTTGGAAAGCAACAGCGCCTGCGCATCACAGTTCACCGAAATAAAATCCACGCCCTGCAAGCCGGCAACGATCATGCGGTTCACGGCATTGTTACCGCCCCCGCCTACACCAACAACTTTAATCTTTGCCAACGTCTCAGGAACAATTCCGGAACTATCCGGACTATTCAAAATATCTTCAAACATATTCGGTTTCCCCCTGCTTCATAATACTACCTATTGTTATTATAACATTCTATACAAAAATAAAAAAGTACATTCAGACACATTAACAAAAAAATTCACAATTATTTCTTCAGATACAGCCGCCGGATAATAGCCAGATTATTAAAGATACGCATGCCCAATACCAGGATGACAACCATATAAAAATCGATATCCATCATGATACCCGCATAGCAGAAAAAAACAGACAACATAATATTAACAAGAAAGCCTGACAGGAACACCACGTTATCGTAGTCTCCCTCCATCGCCGCACGTAATCCCCCGAAGGCGGTATCCAGGCCCGCCATCAGCGCCACAGAAAAATACGGTGCATACACTTTAGGCACAAACCCCGGAGTCAGAATGCCGCCGATAATACCGAAGACCAGACCGATTATAGCATAGATCATTGGGCGCCACCTCCGGCATTATTCCGCCGGTCTGCCGGCTGTTCCTTACCTGCATCCGCAGTTACTTTGTTATCCTTTGCTTGCGCATTTCCGGCAGTTTCCTTTTTATTTTCAGCAGCTTGCACGGTTTCTTTATTATCTTCTTTCTTCTCTTCTTCGGTTACCATTTTTGCGAACTCAAAAGTTCGTTTTCCCTGAAAAGCAGGGATCCTGACTTTATCCGACTGTACAATATCGGCCTTAATACCCCAGAATTTAAAGTTTTCAATGACGCCGCCCCGGAGCTTCAGGGAACTCTCCAGCGTCTGGGGATTACCGATCGCTGAAATCACAAAAGGCGCTGCCAGCCTTCTTTCATTCACAAGGACCGTAGGACCGACACAGCGGATTTCACTGGAGCCGATCAGTCGCTGGCCATTCAGGGAAATTGCCTCCGCGCCGGCAGAACGCAGTTCATTGACTACGCGCAGCAGATCATCGTCGTGTATGATGTAAAGATTTTTGTTCTCCCCAGCCTTGGCAGCCTGTTTGCTGTCATCAAGGGTAAAAACAATCCCCTTCCCTTCCATTTCGGTTTCACCGGCCCGGGCCTTCAGTTCGTCCATTTCCTTTTTTGCCGCGCCCGAGATACGGCCTGCCCGGTACTCATCCAGTTCTTTGACCAGCTTGTCCCGGTCTTCCTGTACCTCTTTCAGCCGAACCGTCAGATCTTCTGCACGCTGCACTGCCAGGTTCTGGTACTGATTATGAGACTTCAGCTGCATCGTGATCATAAATCCCAAAATAATACATACCAGAAAAATTAATATTCTGGTATGTTTATTGATTGCTGTTATCATCCGTAATATCCTCTTTTCTGCAAGCCTGTGCAGACGCCAGACATCATTGCAGTTTACTTCTGCCCTATTATACTACAAACCTGTCAACATTTACAGTATTTTTCTTTACCGTTCTGAATTTTTCAAACGGACGAAGGGCTTGGTATATTGCAGATCCATATATTCAACCTGCACTTTTTTCCCTTTTATCTCGTTAAATACTGTCATGAACAGTTCCGCTTTCCCGGCCAGTTCGTTCACAGGCCCTAAAATCACCGGAAAGCCGTACCGCATATGGATAATCAGTTTGTGTTCCGCGTCTACGCTCAGGTCTGCAATCTGTTCTTTTGCGTCCGGCTGCAGTTTATCCAAAAACTGTAACACTTCCCGGATCGTATCATTCTGCAGCGTATCCCCGATAAAGGCATTGCCGCAGGCAACGCCGGCCAGACGAGGAATCGAAGCATCCCTGATTCCATCTGTCATATCCATGACCAGCGCCGTCTTATCCACTTTGGCATAATTACCGTAATCCGTTACCACATATAAAACAGGCTGGCGCTCTTTGATATAAACATTCAGAGTGGAAGGGAAATCATAATGCGCTTCTGCGCTCTCTACTCTGACATCCCCCTGCAGTGCCGTAACAATTTTACTCTTTGACACCCGAAACAAATTAACCGGCTCCCCGGATCCTGCCATCTGCAGGATTTTTCCCCGGGTAAACTGCTTACTCCCATGAATCACAATATCACCAAATGCAAAGTCAGGCCGGTGTATATGATTCCAGCCTGCCACTGCAGCAACCGCAAAAATAAGGAGCCCCAAAAGCCATATTATATTGTCCAGCCGTCTGCGGCGGCGGTCTTCCTGCAATTTTTCATGAGAAGAACTCATTTGACCAACATTTCCTTACAAATGCGCGGTTTCCAATATCATTTCACACAACTCGCCAAAGTCCGTGCCATCCGCCCTTGCCGCATCCGGTACCAGACTGGTAGGCGTCATACCGGGAACTGTATTCATCTCCAGCACATAACAGTTTCCATCCTTGTCGATCATACAGTCTGTACGGGCTACGCCGGAACAACCCAGTACCTCATAAGCATCGACAGAAATGTCTTTCAGCTTCTGTATTATTTCTTCCGGCAACGGCGCCGGTACAAGATGTTCCACGCCACCCACCGAATACTTGGCATTGAAATCGTACCACTCGGCATGAGGATGAATCAGCACAACCGGCCAGACTTTAACCGTTCCGTCTTTCCGGCGAATCATGCACACAGAGGTTTCCTGTCCCGCAATATACTGCTCCACCAGCACCTCTTCATCATACCGGAACGCTTCATCCAGGGCTTTTTGAAGTCCGGAAACATCTTTTTCAATGGTAACACCCAGAGAACTGCCCTGGGATACCGGTTTAACGACAACAGGCAGAGAGAATTTTTCCGTGATTGCCTTGATCATATCCTGCTTTCCGCGGTTCCTGCGATGGAGAAAAATATAATCCGGAGTAGGAATACCGCTGCCAAGGAATACCCGTTTAGCAGCCAGCTTATTCATGCTGAGGGAACTGGCCAGCACTCCGGAGCCTGTATAGGGAATCCCCATCATCTCCAGCGCGCTCTGCAGTCTTCCGTCCTCCCCATATAAACCGTGTACGGCAATTACCACCACGTCCGCACCGCTTTCCTTTACCTGCTCGAAAAAATTATGCGGCACCAGCCGAATCTCCTTTACCTGATACCCTTTGCCGCGTAATGCTTCTGCCATAGCATGCCCCGTGGACAGTGATATCTGCTCCTCCGCTGAAGGCCCGCCCATGACAACGGCTACCGTAATGTCTTTATCCATCGTATTTCCCCATTCTATTTTTCAATTTGTCGAAATTCTTTTACCAGTTCTTCCCCAATCCGGAACACATCGCCGGCCCCCATGGTGATAACCAGGTCGCCCGGTTTGCAGTTTTTGAACAGATGCTCTTCCAACCGCGCAAAACTGTCAATATACGTTACATCTTTCCCAGTTGTGACCTTTATCGATTCCGCAAGATTTTTCCCGCTGACACCGGGTATCGGATCCTCGCCGGCAGAATAAATGTGCGTAAGGATCAGCTTGTCACAGTTACCGAAGCATTTACAGAATTCTTCATACAGCAGTTTTGTGCGGGTGTACCTGTGGGGCTGGAATACACATACGATCCGTTTGGCCCCGGTTTCCTTCGCAGCCTGCAGCGTGGCTCCGATTTCCGTAGGATGATGTGCGTAATCGTCAACGACCCATATTCCGTTTTCTTTCCCTTTGGTTTCAAAGCGACGCTTGGCTCCGGAAAATTTCGCCAGTGCACCTACAATCGTTTCCGGGGAAATCCCCATCAGCACAGAGGCCGCAAATGCCCCCAGCGAATTTAACACATTATGCCGACCGGGCACAATGAGATGCACGGACGCCAGCTTTTTGCCCTTGTTATACACGTCATAGTTTGTACCTTCTACGCTGTAACAGATATCTTTCGCATAATAATCGCAATCTTCCGTCAGTCCGTAGGTAACATAATCGCGCTCCGTTTCTTCCGACAGGCGGCGCACCTTTGCGTTATCCAGGCACAACACGGCAGTGCCGCCTTCTTTCATATGAGAAAGATATTCTTTGAAGGCCTGATAAATGTTTTCTTCCGTCCCGTAGTGGTCCAGATGATCGTCTTCAATATTGGTAATGACAGGAATAAAAGGTAAAAATTTTAAGAAAGAGCCATCGCTTTCATCCGCTTCCGCCACGACCCATTCGCTTTCCCCATTGCGCGCATTACCGCCCAATGCCGCTACATCGCCGCCGATTACGACCGTGGGATCAATACCGGCTTCCGCTGCAATTACACCGATCATAGCGCTGGTCGTCGTCTTGCCATGCGCCCCTGCCACAGCAACCCCTTTCGTTCCGGTTCCGTTCAAAAGCGCCATCAGCACATCACTGCGATGCAAAACAGGAATATTCTTTGCACGGGCCGCCACCAGTTCCGGATTCGTCTTCGGAATCGCCGTGGAAACAACGACCGCTTCCGCCCCTTCTATCTGGCATTCGTCATGCCCCATATAAACCAAAGCGCCTGCCTCTGCCAGTTCATACGCCATATGGCCGGCCTGCAGGTCAGAGCCTGTCACATCAAAGCCTCGTTTCACCAGCACATAGGCCAATGCGCTCATCCCAGCTCCTCCGATACCGATAAAGTGGATATGTCTGTACTTGTCCAACATCTGCTTTACCTCCGCCTTCATTTTGGAACCGCCAATTAGTTCTCTGTGCGTAATCAGCGTTTCTTTGTATTAATCAAAGCAACTGCCTGTTTTGCAATATCCACGGCAGCTTCAGGCCGTCCGGCCCTGCCTGCGGCAAGCCTCATCTGCCGTAATTCTTCGTCGTGTTGCAGAAGCCGTTCCACTTTTTCCTGCAGAATATCCCCGTTCAGTTCCCTGTCCAAAATCACCAGCGCCGCATCGGCTGCTTCTAATGCCCTGGCATTGAATTCCTGGTGGTTGGCCGTTGCATACGGAAATGGAACCAGGATAGAAGGGATGCCCCGGGCAGTCAGTTCCGCCAATCCGATCGCCCCGGCCCGAAACACCGCCAGATCAGCCGCCGCCAGCGCCATCGGCATATCGTATAAATAGGGAGAAACGTGAATATTCGATTGGAACCCACCGGCTTCCTCAATTTGCTTTTTATATGCTTCGTAATGATTTTTCCCGGTAGCATGCAGAACCTGCACATCGTCTCTGCCGGACAGTTCCTTTTCCAACTGAAACGCTGCTTTGTTTAAAGACGCAGCACCCAGGCTTCCGCCGGTAATCAGGATGGTCTTTTTTTGGACATCCAGCTGGAAAAAACGCAATGCTTCCCAGCGTGTATGGCTTAAAATCTCCTCCCGAATCGGATTGCCCGTAAAAATCTTCTGTACTTTTCCTTTAAAATACTTATCCGCTTCCTTATATCCGAGAAAAATCGTTTTTACAAAATACGATAAAATCTTGTTGGTCACACCCGGCAGTGCGTTTTGTTCCTGCACACAGGCCGGAATCCCCTTTATCGCCGCCAGGAATACGATTGGGCCGCAAACATAGCCGCCGGTACCGATAACCAGGTCCGGCTTATGCGTATCCAAAAGCTTTTTTGCATCCCCCAGCCCGGTGAACAGCTTATAAACCGAACGGAACGTGTCCGCGCTCAGGCTGCGTTTAAAACCCTGCACATCAATAAAATCAATGGGATAACCCGCACGGGGCACCAAATCCTTTTCCAATCCGTGGGTCGTGCCAACAAAACGTATTTCCGCTTCCGGATACAGTTTTTTTATGGTATCCGCAATGGTAAGCGCCGGATAGATGTGTCCACCGGTGCCACCACCGGATACGATGATCTTCATCTGACAGTTGTCTCCATTCTGCTGCCTGTAAAGGCAGTCTGTATTGTTTAAGGCAACACTGATGACCATGCCTGCAAGCCGTCCGGTTTATTCCTGTACGGCTCATTTGGAATAAGAACAGTCAGTCAGCGCTTTTCTTTAAATCTGTTACCAGCTTTTTAAAATAGCGTCCCCGTTCGCCCATATCATGGAACATATCGAAAGAGGAACAGGCCGGCGACAACAGCACCACCTGGGGCGTTTTGGCATGAGCATACGCCGCATCGACAGCATCTTTAAACGTGTCCACTACCATGATGTTTTCTACACCAGCTGCCATTGCTGCCTGATAAAAGCGTTCCTTTGCCTCGCCCAGTAAAATCAACAGGTCTGTCTTTTCCCGGATCAGATACATCATGGGGCCCAACGGGGTCATTTTATCATGCCCTCCGGCCAACAGAATGATGTGTCCGCTGGGGAACGCTTCCAACGCCTTGATCACGGAATCTGTATTGGTCGCCTTGGAATCATTGTAATACGGAACGCCATGAATCGTCGTCACATACTCGATACGATGTTCTACGCCCTTAAATCCCAGCAACGTCTCCCGCATTTTTTCCGGGGTCACTCCGGCAAAAAAGCCGCAGGCAATTGCCGCCAGTATATTTTCTTCATTGTGGGCGCCAAAAATCCGAAGTTCATCCTTGTGGCAGATTTCTTTCACAGCATTTTTCCAATTAATGAAAAAACTGCCGTCTTTCATATAAACGCCTTCCGGTAAAACCGCCTTACGGCTGAAATAACATAACGTACCTTTCGAATACTTCCCCCATGTACGGACTTCCGGATCGTCATAGTTCAAAATCGTAATCTGTTTTGCAGTCTGGTTGGCAAAGATATTTCGTTTGCAACGGGCATATTCCTCCATAGTCTTATGACGTTCCATATGATCCGGCGTCAGATTGAGGATTGCCGCCACATCCGGGCGAAAATCTTTAATGCCTTCCAACTGATAGCTGGAAACTTCCGCCGCAACCCAGCTGTTCTCATCCAGTCCTTTTACTTCTCTGGAAAGGGCCAGGCCGATATTCCCGCCAACCGCAGTTTTCACCGGCAGCGTCTTCAGCATTTCACCAACCAGCGTCGTGGTTGTGGTTTTCCCGTTGGTTCCTGTTATGGCAACCATATGCCCTGTATAATTACGCCAGGCCGATTCGATTTCCGCAATTACCTCGATACCGTTTTCCCTTGCTTTCTGCAAAACGGAAAGATTATATGGGACTGCCGGCGATAAAATGATCTGCTGCACCTGTTGAAGGATTTCTTCGATATTGCCGCTGACAAATCCGCCGCCCTTCCGCGCCAGCATCTCCGTCAGTTCGGGTTCCAGGTCCTTCGGCATATCGTCATACAGGAAAACAGTCTTCCCCTGATCCGCCAGTTCCATAGCCGCACCTTTTCCGCTGATGCCGGCGCCAAATACCATTACTTTTTCTATTCCGGACATATTACATGCCACCCTTTCCCAAGAACCACAACCCTATGCCGGCCAGGCAGAAAACACAGCTGGCCAGGGTAAATACCGCCACGACTTTCGTTTCTTTCCAGCCGCCCAGTTCAAAATGATGATGGATCGGCGTCATCCGGAAAACTCTTCTTCCTCCGGTATGCTTGAAATATGCAACCTGGATTATCACCGACAGCGCTTCACAGACATATAAGCCGCCAATGATCACCAACAGTATCTCTGTATGAGTCAGCAATGCCAATGCCGCCACTGCACCGCCTAATGCCAGGGATCCGGTATCCCCCATAAACACTTTGGCAGGATGATGGTTCCACACGAGAAAGCCCAGACAGCTACCCAAAACGGCTGCCGCAAACAGGCACAGATCCCCTTCGCCTGCCTGCCAGGCTATATACGAATATGTCAGCATAACCGGTATGCTGACACTGGAAACCAGTCCGTCCAATCCGTCCGTCAGATTTACCGCATTTGTGGTTCCCACAAGAAGCAACAGCACAAGTACGTAATACAGCCAGCCCGTATGAATCGTAACAGCGGTTCCCGGAATCCATAAATCCGTTCCGGACGCTCCCGCATGCTGCTCCACATAATAAATATACGCCATTGCCAGCGCAATCTGCAGGGCCAGTTTCTGTTTTGCAGTAAGACCCAGATTCCGCTTCATTACAACCTTGATATAATCGTCAAGAAAACCGATCAGTGCATGCCCGAATGTCAGCACAAATGCAATTATGATCAGCGGCGTAAAACGGTTCCAGACCAGCATCGCGATAAACAAACCGCACAGCATCATGATGCCTCCCATGGTCGGCGTGCCGCTTTTTTTCATATGACTGGCCGGGCCTACGTCACGAATGCTCTGCCCAAACTTCAATTTATGAAGCGCCGGGATCATCACCGGTCCCAACGCTGCGCATACAACCAGGGCGGTAAATAACGCCCCCAGGACTTGCATGCCCGTAACATCCATACTGTACACCATACTTTCCAAGATATTTGCAGGAAATATCATATATTCCTGGCATTCCCAGACAATTTACAAATAATTGTTCTGTGAATCCTGCTACAATTTACCTCTTACTTTTTAAAAACCAGGTCAATGATTCCCGACACCTGCATGGAATGAGAACCTTTCAGCAACACAATGTCTCCCGGCTTCAGGATTTCAGTCAGCTTTTTAGCCGCGCCCTGCCGGTCTGCAAAATGGAAAGCCGGAACGCCTTCCGCCGCAGCTGCATCCACCGTTGCTTTTGTTTCTTCCCCATATCCTAACAGGATATCAGTTTTTGCTTTGGCTGCCATACGTCCCACACTTTGATGTGCTTCCGCAGCGGTGTCGCCCAGTTCCAGCATATCTGCCACCACCGCAATGGTACGGCATGGTGGCTGCGCGCTCTGCTTCAGTCTTGCCAGCGTGGTAAAGGCCGCCTCCATGGAAGCAGGGCTGGCGTTATACGCATCGTTAATCACGGTATAACTTCCAAAATGAAGCAGTTCCTGCCGACTCCCAGTCAGTACCGTTCCCCGCAATGCAGTTTTAATATTATTTAATTGTACACCAAAATGCCTGCCTACTGCAATAGCCGATAAGGCATTCATTACATTATGTTCGCCGATTTGCGGGATAAAAAACTCTGCCGAACCGTCCGCCGTTTTGCAGATAAAACGGCTTCCGTCCGCCGTAATCTCTACATTTTCTGCCCGCACATCATCTGCTTCGGTAAACCCAAACCAGCTTACGCCGGTATGCAATTTTTTCTCCATGGCACGTACTCTGGGCAAATCCCCATTCAGTACCGCAAAACCATCAGACGGCAAATCTTCCAGAATTTCACTTTTCGCTTTTGCAATATTATCCAGACTACCCAGTTCCCCTACATGAGTAGAACCCACGTTGGATATGACGGCCACATCCGGGCGGGCAATGGCGCACATGGCTTTGATCTGGCCCAGGCCACGCATACCCATCTCCACCACTACAATATCCGTATCCGGCTGAATTCCCAACAATGTACGGGGCAAACCGATTTCATTATTGAAATTTGCCTGGGTCTTCACAACGTTATATCGGGAAGCCAATACTGTCGCCACCATGTCCTTCGTTGAGGTTTTGCCGTTGGAACCGGTGATTGCCACAACTTTCAGACGGGGAAATTTCATGCGGTACGCATGGGCAATATCCTGATACCCTTTTAAAGTGTCTTCGACATAAATCACCGGAATCCCTTCCACGTCCACCTTCCGGGAAGCGAGAATTCCTGCCGCTCCGCCTTCCGCTGCTTCTCCCGCATAGGCATGACCGTCAAAGTTCTCACCCTTCAGTGCGATGAACAATTCGCCCTTTTTAATGGTACGTGTATCTGTATTGATACCCGTAAAATCCAAATTCCCCGTAAAAGCGCATTTGCCACCCGTAGTGGTTACAACTTCCTGTAATGTAATCATGCCAGTTTTCCTTTCCAGTATTCTTCTACTACTTCCTTATCATCAAAATGAATGGTCCTGTCTTTAAGTATCTGGTAGTTTTCGTGTCCCTTGCCGGCAATCATGATCACGTCGTTGTCACCTGCATGGGCCAGCGCATAGTGGATTGCTTCTTTGCGGTCCGCAATTCTTGTTACTGTTTTCCCTTCCGGCACCGGTTTCAACGCAACCTCGATTTGGTCGATGATCTTTTCCGGATCTTCACTGCGCGGGTTATCCGATGTTACAACCACATCATCCGCCAGGTTCAGGGCAATGCCTCCCATAATGGGGCGCTTTTTATTATCCCTGTCGCCGCCGCAGCCGAACACAGCCCAAAGACGGCCTTTGGTAATCAACCGCGCCGTATTCAGTACATTCTCCAGCCCGTCCGGTGTGTGAGCGTAATCCACGATTACCGTATACGGCTGTCCCGCTTCCACCAATTGGAAACGACCCGGCACTCCGGCAAAACCGTTCAGCACTTTTTCAATTTCCGATTTATCAATTTTTTCTGCCAGTAACGCGCCTACCGCGCACATAACGTTGTAAACATTGAACTTACCGGTAATGTTTAGGTGCAGATCCATATCCCCTGCCGGCGTATGCAGGCACAGATGCATGCCTTTGGCTCCCACTTCGTAAGCAATCGGAAAGATATCGTTTTCCTTTCCCATGCCATAGGTAAGATAAGGCGCTTTCGTCCGTGCTTCGATAACTTTACTTGCCGGTTCGTCCGCATTAAACACCGCCGTTTTGTTTGGTTTTTCACCATCCGTCAGATGTTCAAACAGGAGGCTTTTGGCATCCCGGTAGGCTTCCATAGTTTTATGAAAGTCCAGATGATCTTCTGTGATGTTGGTCAGCACCGCCGTATCATATTCAATACCGGCTACACGTTTCAGCGCCAGCGCGTGAGAGGAAACCTCCATCACCACATACTGACAGCCCGCTTCTTTCATACGATATAAAAACTTCTGCAGATCGACCACATCCGGTGTTGTATTGTGTGAGACGACGGACTCCTCGTCAATCAATACATTGATGGTTCCAATCATGCCGCACTTATAGCCTGCACTTTTCAATACCTGTCGGATGATATTGGTACTGGTAGTCTTACCGTTGGTTCCGGTCACACCGATCATGCGCATGGTTTTACCTGGATAATCAAAAAAGAACGGCGCAACGATTTCCATCGCCTCGCGGACATCCTTAACCTGCAACAGCGTGAGCCCTTCAGGAATCTCGGAGGGGACATCTTCCACCAGCGCAGCCGCCGCTCCGGATTCCGCCGCTTTGGAAAGAAATGTATGACCATCTACATGGACGCCCTTTAACGCGATAAACAGACTACCCGGCTGCACAATGCGGGAATCTGCCGTGATATCCGTTATTGTTTTATTCGCACCACCTATTACATTGGCTTCCGGCAGCAGATCAATCAATTGCTGCAATTGCTTCTGCATAATCAAATCCCCCTTTTCGGAAATTCAGTTTGTATCCGGTTGTTTTTATCCTCCCGGTTCCACAGTATTTCTTAAGGAGACGCTGATTAAATGAGTTTGTGCGATGACCGGGGGGATTTTGCGACTGGCAAGGAAATGGCCCGAAAGCGTAGCCGTAGCTACGTTGAGGGACATTGACGCAGTCGGTCACAAAAAGCACCGGTCAGCGTGCAGACGAATGAATCAGCGTTTCCTTAAAAGTAAAGGCAGCCTATCCAGGCTGCCTATCAAAACTCTTCTTTCTTCCTTACTCAAAATTTTAAAAGGCTATGATAAGCGCAAGATCTGTTACTATCTTCCCTTAGCTATAACCTATTGACTGACGGCTTTTACATAAATGTTGCTGCGTGCCACTTTCATACCAAGTTGCTTTTCCGCAATGGATGTGATCCGTTCCGGTCCTTTCAGCTGATCTACCTCGATTTTCAGTTCCGCATTCCTGGCTATCAGCTGAGACTCCTGCGTCTGCAGAGCAATCAGATGATTTCCTGCCGAAACCAGGGCAGCGCTGCGCATAACCGTTACAGCGTACATGACCAGTATAAATCCCACCGTAACAAACAGACGGCGGCGGAACAGTTTATAATTGGCCTTTCGGATCCGCTGGCGGCGTTCCTGAAGTTCCTTCAGCTCTCTGAGCCGTTCCTGTTCCGACTGTGCCCATTGTTCTTCGTAATTATATTTTCTTGCTAACATCGTAAGCCCGCTTTCATTTTATGATTTGATTCTTTCGGTTGAAGAATACTTATTTGTAATAAACAACACCACTATATTTTTTCCGCAAAACGCAGCCTTGCACTGCGCGCCCTTGGATTCATTTCTATTTCCTCATCCCCGGGAACCAGATTTCCCGGTTTGCCGATCATCGGTTTTCTGCCACAGACACAAGGCATATGAGGCGGACAGACACAACCTTTGGCCAGCTGCGCCAGCTTTTGTTTTACGATCCTGTCCTCCAGCGACTGAAAGGTGATGACGCCGATTCGCCCTCCCGGTTTCAATGCGTTCACCGCGTCTTCTACTACCTGGTCCAGAATGTTCAATTCGTCATTTACTTCGATCCGAAGCGCCTGAAACGTCCGTTTCGCAGGATGAGGACCGTCTTTACGGGCACCTTTGGGAATCGCTTTTTTGATAACTTCTACCAGTTCGCCGGTAGTATGCAACGGTTTTTTCTGCCGCTCTGCAACGATAAACTGTGCAATCCGTTTCGCCCAGCGTTCTTCCCCGTACCGCCAGATCAGACCGGCCAGTTCTGCTTCGCTGTACGTATTCACGATGGTATCCGCGGTCAGTGCAGCTTCCTGGTTCATCCGCATGTCCAGCGGACCTTCATGCATGTAAGAAAAGCCCCGTTCCGGCATATCCAGCTGATAAGAAGAAACCCCCAGATCGAACAGGATACCTGAAACACCATTTATTTCAAGCTTATGGAGTACGCCTTTTAAATCCTTAAAATTTGATTTGACAATATCCACCCTGCACCGGGCGTTTTGCAAGCGTTCTGATGCCGCAGCCAGCGCATCGTCATCCTGATCGATTCCGATCAGCCGGCCTTTTTCCGACAGGCGGGCAACAATTTCAGAAGAATGTCCCGCCCCGCCCAGAGTACAGTCCACATAGATACCGTCCGTGTCTGTAACAAGCCAGTCTATGCATTCTTTCAGAAGAACGCTTACATGAGAAAAATCCATAACCGCCTCGTCAAATGTCAAGATTCAGGTCATCCAGACCTTCTTCTATCATCTGTTCCGCAGCAGCATTCCGTGCCTGCCACCGTTCTGCAGACCAGATCTCCGCCTTGTCGCCAACACCGACAATCACAGTATCCTTACCGATACCTGCGTGTTCCCGCAGACTGGCATTCAACAGCACGCGTCCCTGTTTATCGCAGGAGAATTCATCGGCGCCGGAAAAGAAAAATCGTTTAATATCCCGGTTTGTTTTCTGTCCCATGGACAGTGCATTCAATTTATCCGAAAACAGCTTCCACTGTTCTTCATCATATATCATCAGACAATGATCAAAGCCCTTGCTGATAAAAAAGTGTTTACCCAACGCATCCCGCAGTTTGGCAGGAATGAAGAGACGACCCTTGTCGTCCAGAGAATGCCTGTATTCACCCAGGAACATTTTCTTCGCCCCCTTCCCCCACTTTTCACCACTTTTCACCATTATACAGACTATTTTCCTATTTTGCAATACTTTTATTGATGTTTTTTGAAAAAAGAATGAATTTTTATTTCCTGTCTTTTCCTTTTTTTACAACAATGCTATAATAGCAATGCAATAAAATTTCTACGAGGTGAATAACATGGAAGTAAAAGACGTTAAAAATGCTGCTGATGTAATTACGGCAGACACCAATATTATCGAAGCCGTTCAGGCGCATCCGGAGATCATGCAGGTATTTGCCGATTACGGTCTGGGCTGTATCGGCTGTATGGCTGCACAGTTCGAAACCATCGGTGAAGGCGCCGGTGCTCACGGACTGGATGTACCCGCCCTGATCAAAGACATCAACGAATGCATCAAGGCAAACGCAGCGAAATAATATGTTAAAACAATATAAAAAGGCGGTTACACCGGAAAAGGTGTAACCGCCTTTTTATATTAAACGATACTGTATTAAAGACTCTGTTCAGTTATTGGAAGATTCTCCTGAAATCAGAGTCGTTCCAATCTGTCTTCCTTCTGCCTCGGCAACAGGAATAACGGCACGTATTCGATGATCATATTGGAATTTTCAAGCCCGAACCACTGGAACGGGTTACCGCAGATGCGACGGATCACGTACTTGGCACGGATCAGCAAATCATCCACTTCGTCAATGTCGCCTTCCTGCGGCATCGTTTTTCGAATCATACAGAATTTGAAAGAACCCACATCAGAAGGCGCATAGATGGAATGCCGCTTGTTCTGTTTCGGCAATTCACCCGTCGCAAGCAAATCTTGCACAACCTGTCTGAGATAGATATTGATGCTGGGCCTTACCTTATAACCGAGATACAGATTCACACGAAAGATATAATCTGTTCCAAAGGTTTCCACTTCGTATTGTTTTTGATAGGGATCATTCGTCGTATTGACGCTGATAAACCAATAGGCATCTGCCCGTTTCGGATCTTTGTCCAGAATCGAATACAGGATATCCCGGTCTATTACTTCGGTTTCGTCTCCTTTGACCAGATAGACCACATTGTTGCTGCATAAAGGGATAGATTCATCGTTCTGCAGTTTTTTAATGGAATCCAAATGCTCCCGCATATTCAGAAAGATATTCTGTTCCTGCTCGATTTCTGTTCCCCGATACCAGGCGATCATGATAAAAAGAACCATAAGGGAAATGATAATCGCGACATAGCCGCCCACTACAAATTTTCCGAGGCTTGATATGAAAAACACACCCTCGAGAGCAAAGAAAATCACACCGAATACCGCCGCAGCCACCGGGTGTTTATGAAGCACGCCGATATAAACACAAAACAGGACCGTCATCATCAGCATACTGATTGTAATGGCCAGACCGTATGCATTTTCCATCCGGGACCCGCTTTGGAAGTAAAGGACTACCAGCACGCAGAAGAACCACAGGATATTATTTACATAAGGGATATAAATCTGCCCTTTCGTATCTGACGGATACTGCACGTTTAAATGAGGCATAAGGTCAAGGCTGGAAGCTTCACGCACCAGCGTATAGCTTCCGCTGATCAGAGCCTGGCTGGCGATGATTGCGGCCAGCGCACTCAGCAGAATCGCCAACGGCCGCATTGCTTCTGGAAGCATCATATAAAACGGATTGAGATCTTCCATCACCTGTATAATGGGATTATTCTGATTTTGAATGATCCAGACGCATTGTCCCATATAGTTTAAAATCAGACAGATTTTAACAAACGGCCAGCTGATGAAGATATTGCTCCGGCCCACATGCCCCATGTCCGTATACAGGGCTTCCGCACCGGTGGTGCACAGAAACACGCTGCCCAAAATCAAAAAGCCCGCCTTGTTGTGAGGACTGAACAGGACTTGTAAAGCATAAACCGGATTTAAGGCCTTCAAGATGGAAAGATCGCCTAGGGTCAGCCAGATTCCCGTGACGCCCAGAAACAGAAACCACACCATCATGACCGGCCCGAACATCTTGCCGATAGAACTGGTTCCGCTCCGCTGGATTATAAACAGAAGACTGATAATCGCCAGCGTAATCACGACCACCAGATGCTGCCCGCTACCGAGAAAATCATTCACGGTATCGATACTGCGCAGCCCTTCTACGGCCGTTGTAACGGTAACCGCAGGGGTCAGGACACCGTCGGCCAGCATGGTACAGCCGCCGATCATAGTAGGAATAATCAGCCATTTTCCGCAATTGCGGATCAGACTGTATAGCGCAAAGATGCCGCCTTCACCGTGGTTATCGGCCCGCAGCGCAATCAGCACATGCTTTACTGTCGTCAGCAGAGTGATAGTCCAGATGACCAGCGACAGGGAACCCACGATAAAGTCCTGATCTACGTTGGTAATCCCACCGTTGCCTTCGACGATGGATTTCATAACATACATGGGGGACGTGCCAATATCGCCGTATACTATACCGAGTGCTACCAGGAACATCCCCAAGCTGAATTTATGTTTGTTCTCAGCCTCAATCTTTTGCATGATTTCCCCCAAAATTTTTATTATATACAATAATTTAGAATATTTGATTTTGATTATTATAACACAAACAATTGCATAAGTTAAGCTTACGGCGGGAAGTACATGAGTTATACGATATTATGTAAAAATATAAATCTATACCGGTCCATATGTGAATTCTTATTCTTTGTCAGACAGTTCTTCCCATAATTGTCTGATCGTCTTCTTCAGGATCGGATGAACCGCCTCCGGTGCAATCTGCACCAGCGGGCGCAATACAAAATCCCGATTCTGCATGTCCGGATGGGGAACCTGCAAATCCGGCAAATTAATAATCCGGTCTTCATACAGTAACAGGTCCAAATCAATATTCCGTTCACCCCAGCGGCGGATACGTTTCCGTCCCATCTCCTGTTCAATCTGTAATAAAACCCGGAGAAGTTCCGTGGGAGAACAGTCTGTTTTTATTTCCGCAACCGCATTCAGAAAATCCGGCTGGTCTGTTACGCCATAAGGCCGGGTCGCCATAAAATCAGAAACCTTGCAGACGGTTACACCCTTTTTGGCTAACCGTTGCAGGGCTTCATTCATATTATTTTCTTTATCGCCCAGATTGCTTCCCAACGCAATATAAATTGCCATTTCACACCTTCCGGATCGCTTCCAGCATACGGATCAGCCGCACGTTTTCCTTAACGTCATGCACCCGAACCAGACTGGCGCCGGCATAAACTGCGGCAGCAGTCACCGCCAGGGTTCCTTCCAGCCGTTCTTCCGGAGGAAGAGGCTGTGAAACTCCCAACACATTTCCAATTGTCATTTTGCGTGACGCCGCCAGCAACACCGGCCAGGCGTTCACGGTCAGCGCGTTCAGATTCTGCATCAGCCTCAGGTTCTGTTCATCGTTTTTGGCGAAGCCGATGCCCGGGTCCAAAATGATTTTATCCGGACCGATCTGCCGCTCCTGCATAAGCACAGCCCTGTTCAGCAGGTACTCCGTCACTTCCTGTACCACGTTATTATATTCGCACTGCTGCTGCATATCTTTGGACTTGCCTCTGCGATGCATTAAAATAATGGGCGCTTTAGCTTCCGCAACCACATCCATCATCGCATCGTCTGCCGTCATGGCGCTGATATCGTTGATGATATCGCCCCCGCACTCCAAGGCTTCCTTTGCCAATTGACCGCGATACGTATCTACAGACACAATACTTTCCGGAAATCTCTTTTTGATTTCCGCCACCGCAGGCAGCACCCGCTGCCGTTCTTCCTCCGGGGTAACCGGATCGCTGCCGGGCCGGGTAGATTCTCCGCCGATATCCAATA
>JAFSPK010000041.1:0-3783 GCA_017443005.1 Acidaminococcaceae bacterium | reverse complement strand
GAACAGTAAAAATACCCGGCTTGATGTGTATGTGGAGGATAAGGACGGAAATGTCGCTGACATTGAAATGCAGACGACAGATACCAAAAGTGTGATTAACTACGATGAGCGGGACGAAAAGACAATCATCTGCGAGCTGCCGTTGCGGACGCGGTATTACCAGAACATCATCGGCACCAACATGCTGCGCAAGGGCATGCACTATCGCGAATTGAGAAAGGCGTACGTGATTTTTATCTGCACCTTTGATCCCTTTGGGGCCGGTCTGCCGGTTTACCATTTCACCTATCGCTGCAAGGAAAACGGCAACTTGCAGATGGGCGACTTGACGGAAAACATCTTTTTGAATGTAAAGGCGGCAGACAAAACTGAAGACGAAGAGCTGGCGGCGTTTTTGCGTTATGTAAATGGACAAAAACCCGACAGTAGTTTTACGAAAAAGCTTGACGAGGAAGCTACGCGTATCAAGAATAACGACGATTGGAGGTTGAAGGCTATGACATTAGATATGGAAATTCAAGATATGAAAAAACGCATTGCAAAACGCGAACGGGAAAAAGCCAAAAAAGAAAAGACTATCGAAATTGCTAAAAAGATGCTGGTAGCTGGTGAAGATATTGACAAAATTGTCCTGTTTACCGATCTTACCAAAGATGAGGTATCTGCACTTGCGTGAACATTACCGCTTTGCCGCATAAAGTGTGCAAAAATTTAAATTTTGAAAAATTATAATTGCAACTGCACATTCTTCCCAAAATGCCTGCCCACACGGCGGGCATTTTTTATTCCCGTTTTTATATTTCTTCACAATTTAAACAGGCACACAAATCCCCTAATTTTATTTTAGGTTCTGTCAAGGGGTTCCACAACCGCCTTTCGCATTTTTGACAGTATAGTTTTTCCTATACTTTTGTTGAAATTTAAATCAGTCAAATCGAATTCACCTATACTTTTTTCGTTTCATCTCTTTTTTCTTTGGTCAGAATTTGATAAAATTTATATAGAAACTGCAACATGCTTTGTTGTTTCTTATTTTTTTGAAAAAACGAAAAAACAAGAAGAACGGATTTGATTCAATGCATTTTTGCTAATGCTTTTTTATTGTGTGCAGATGAATCAGCCAGCAAACCAGTCGGCAGTTCTGAAATTTTACGGAAAGAAGGGAGGGAAAAACATGGACAAACGCCTCATCGCGGCCAACGCACTGTCGTTTTTCAGCATGGTCATCGTGTACCAGGCGTTCCTCACCGTAGCCTCCCCCCTCTCCGCAATCCGTCTTCCCTTCAGCCTCATGCAGCTGAACCTGTGGTTCATGTTCGTTTCGCTTTTGGGCGTGTTGCTTTTCGCTTACACATTCCGTCGCGAACCGGAACGGGACGTGACGCGTCTGCTGCATGTTTCTCTGGCTGCCAACGGGTTATCCGTACTGGCGCTGGCGGCAGGACTCGCCGGGGAAACGGCAACTTTCTTCTTATATATTGGTGGTCTAGTGTTCCCCCTGGCCTGCGGGTATCTGGACGGTTGTCTGTTCTATCTTCTGGCCCGGCATACCGTGCCCCGATGTCAGGGGATTGCCATCGGCCTGTACATCGCATTCACCAACGGACTTTTATTTTTAGTACAGCGGCTGGTAGAACGTGTTACCGGTGCACCGCTGTTTTTACCCTGGCCTTTACTGTTACTTGCCTTGGTGCTGATTGCCTTTCTGCTCCGGCCCGTTCCTTCAGAAGAAGAAGCGCAACCGGTCGTTCCCCAGACCCAAGTCTCGAATCATTTGCCTCTTTTCTGCGGCATCGGAATCCTGCTGTCATTGCTCATCGGCCTTTCTTCCACCCTGGATTTTGTGGAATACGAAGAATATTACCGCAACTGGCATGCCATTTCCCGCCTGTTTCTGGCAGCCGGGTATCTGGCAGCGGGCTGGCTGGCGGATCATTACCCGGTGTGGCTGCCGGTGGCGGCGCTGCTGGCCAAGGTCACCGTTTTCGCCGCCTACACCTTTGTACTGGAAGGCGCGCCCCTGTGGTTCACCGTTTTTGTGGACGCGTTCTTCTCGCCTTTCATCATTCTGTTTATCATCTGGATGTTCTTCAACGTGGCGCTGCGTTCCCGCCGTCCCGAACTGTGGGCGGGCATGGGCCGCGCCATTGAGCGCCCCTTTCATGTGCTGGGCGCCCTGGCGGGAGAAATGCTGCTGGAACAGAAGGTTTCCCACGGAGTGATGTCCCTGGTGTACATGGGACTGCTCATACTGGCCGTCGTGTTATTGTACAGATTGTTCCTGCTGTACGCGGAGGCCTGGAAGCATTCCGCCGTGGAGGAATCACTCGCCAAAGTGAAAGCGGAAGCTGCCAAACAGACTGCTGCAGAGAATTATGCCAAACTACTTGCAACGGAAAATAATGAAAACACAGCAGCTGCAAATGATTTGGCTGCTGTGTCTGCAGAAAATGTAGCAGATACTAATGCTGCTGAGGAAACAGAAATCTGGGAAGATTTTGCTTTTGAAACAGCAGAAATATTTACAACGGAAACGGCCGAGGATTCTACAATCAAAACAGAAAATGATTCTCCAAACATCGTAACAGAACAAAAAACGGAAGCTGCAGAAGCAACTCCCGAAATAATAACAAAACGGGACAGTTCCTTGCCGGACGACTCGGGTCCGTTGCACGGCGACCGGCTGCGTAAATACCAATTGCGCTATCGCCTCACCAACCGGGAGACGGAAGTGCTGTGGGAAATTCTGCAAAAACACAAAACAGCAGATATCGCAACGAACCTGATTATCACCATCCCTACAGCAAAGTATCACATCTCCAATATTTTACAGAAGACAGGGGCAAGGAACCAGAGAGAGCTGCGCTACCTGATCAGCAAAGAAGAAAACTGAAAGGAACCGGACAACATTTAATATATGTTGTCCGGTCAATTTTTGTGCACAGATATCTCTAACAGGAATTCTGATTTGTACCACTATTACTTGCCTTAAAATCAAATTAGTGCTATAATTTTGTTACTAAAAAGTAGTTGCAAACAACTTGGTAAAAATCTAAAAGGCGGTGGTTACATTTGTCGGGCAAAGAAAAGCTGTTAGCCAAACTTTTAGCCAGACCTATGCCCAAGGACTTCACTAAGCAACAGTTGGATTCCTTAATGAGCAAATGTGGCTGTGTCAAAATGTCAGGCGGCAGAGGTTCTTCAATCAAATATATCTACAGAATCAACGAACATACCACAAGAAAGCTGATCTTTGATGAACCTCACCCGGGCAACAACTTATACAGCTATCAAATTGAAAAAGTCATTGAGTTTTTAAAATGTATTGGACAGATAGATTGATCTTGGTTATGTTAAAACACTATGGAGGTTAATGTCATGGGAGATTCAATGTTAGAGTATAAAGGGTATCACGCTAAAATATATTATGATGCAAGAGACGATATTTTCGTTGGCGAAGTATTTGGATTGAATGATTCCCTTAACTTCCACGGAAGCAACGTACAGGAATTAAAGGAAATGTTCCGGCAATGCATTGATGATTATCTGGAGCTCTGCCAGCAATTAGGAGAAGAACCGGAACGGGAATTTAAAGGCAATTTTAACATCAGGGTACAGCCTGAACTGCATCGCCAGCTTGCTTACAACGCATTAAAGGAAGGCAAATCGCTAAACCAATATATAAACGAAAGCCTGGAACAGTTTGTTGCCAATAATCCAACAGGCCTCGCGCAAAAGTAAAAGGACACACCATACAGCCAAAGGGAACCGGTACTGCGAAAG
>JAFSPK010000002.1:0-11291 GCA_017443005.1 Acidaminococcaceae bacterium | reverse complement strand
TCTCCTTGTCAGTCGCAAAAAGCCCTCGGTCATCGCACAAACTCATTTAATCAGCGTCTCCTTAAATAATGAATAACGCAAACTGCTTTCTTATTTTATCGCACAATAGGAAAGACTGCAAGAAAAAAATCGCTGTTCCCATACAACCTCTATCGTTCATGTTACCTCCGGCATCCGGGGCAGAAAAGCTGACTTCATACGCTCCAACCCGGTTTGTACCGTTCCTTTTATTCTTTGTTTTCGCATTATCCCGCCCTGCTTTTGGGAATCAGCCGGTAAACAATGGAGTGCCCCGCAATCAGCTGGGCATGATGGGCAAAAAACAGTGTGCCGTCCGTGGGCGCGCAGATTTTTTCCCGCACCTCCGTCGTATAAGGATCTATAATCTCCGCCAAGAGGTTACCGGCTCTTACAAAATCCGCCGGATGGTGATACCGTATCAGGATCCCGCCCTTTTTATTGTGAATGTTGATCAGTTCTTCTTCTTTTACTATTTTCGTTTTGGAGCCTTCCGGAACCTCCCAGCCCAGCATGCCTTTTTCTGCCAAAAAGCGCAGTACACTCTCCGGTACGTTGCTGCGCAGCATGCCCCGCGTTGCCAGAAAACGCAGAATACTTTCCGCCGCCAGTTCCGCACTGGATTCATCAATAAAATCCGTAGTGCGGGAATACACGGAAAACGTACAGGTATCCCACACCTGCCAGTTAAAATTCAGGGTAGTGGTATCGTAGGGATGAGGCTTGCGTATCATCAGGTACGGCAATCCGAAATCCAGCCCCTCTTCATTGGACTGGTAACCCGTGTCCATAACCCGCACATGGGGAACAAAGTCCCCCGGCAGATAAAAGCTGGCCAGATGGACACCCCACTTATATCCCTGCAGTGCCGTAAAGATTCTATCTGCCAGACGCTGGGTGGTTTCCCCAGCTCCATAACCGGGAAACATGCGGTTGATATCCGTATTGTCCAAGGGCCAGAAACGCTCACTCACGTTCATGGAAAACTGCCCGGCACAGGGAACCACCATTACGCCGCAGTCCGGTGCAAAAGCGCCTTCTTTCTCCAGTTCCGAAAACTTACGGACCAGACGCGCCGCCACGTACATCTGCTGCACTTCGTCCCCCCGGATTGCGCCCATCACAGCCAGCGTTTTTTTCCGTGAACCAAAGCGATACCCGTACACCGGAATGGGCTGGCGGTAGGGAAGCGCATCTATCGTAAATAACTTTACCCTTCTCATGGTTCAATGCCTCCCAGTATCCGCGCAATCAGCGAACCTTCGTTGACCACCGGGTACTCACGCAGCGTAAAGACCATACCGTCCACCGGGCTGCACAGTTCTTCTTTCGTGACACCGTTCAGGGAATCGGCGATAAAACCTACCGGCTGCCCTTTTTTCACAAAATCTCCATGCATGACCTGAGGCATGAAAAAGCCTGATGCATCCGCATTGATAAAGGCCACGCTGCCATCCGTGCTTACTACGGGCTGTTTTACTTCCGGCGCCGGTTCTGCCAGCATCCCCAAATGGGACATAACGGACAAAATGCCCGTAATCAGCTGATCGCCATAGCTTTGGGTGATGCGCATGCCTACGCCCATCTCCACTACCAGCGTTTTCGTGTTCAGCATATTCAGACTGTAGGCCAGTGTGCTCTCCAGAACCGTGGCGGCGCTGTGGATCCAGATGAAATCCATGTTAAGCAGTTTAGCCAGAGGCGTCAGCATCGTTGCCGTTTTTTCATTGATACGCACCTGGGGAATCTCCCGGAGAAAAATATTGCTGGCATGAATGTCGATGCACAGGTCCGCCCCTTTGATATCCCGGATGATGCCATTGGCAATGTATTCATACATGGTTTCATTACGGCTGCCCGGAAAGATCCGGTTCATGTCCAGATCAAAACCCGGCAGACCCCGGTAAATGGTACTGATGCCCAAAGGATTCAGCGCAGGATAAATATCCACTGTGCCTTGCAGCCTGTCTTTCTTTTCTTCCAGCACCCGGGCCAGCTGCCAGGCTACATACTGCCCTTCCAGTTCATCACCGTGAGTACCGGTGACGATGGCAAGTCTGTGGCTTTTAGGGTCAGCGCCCGCAATACGGTTTTTTTGAATGACAAGTGCCTCTCCCACAGGAAGAGGCGCTTTCACTACAGTCTCAATCATGGGTTCTCCTTAATCCGTTACTTTTGTAAATACCTTTTGCGTCTGTTCCGCCCAGCCGGAGAACACGCCCCGCTCCAATGGGCAGTCGCTGTAATCGCGACCGACACACAGCTTCAGATATTTCTCATCTGCCAGACAGTTGTGGGTGGGATCGATACCGTACCACAGTCCGTCCATCCACACTTCCGCCCAGGCATGACTGGCTCCTTCTCCTACAAACAGACCGCTGACATACCGCGCCGGCATGCCTGCCATACGGCACAGGGCAATCAGCACATGCGCATAATCCTGGCACACGCCTTTCCCTGCGACAAAGGCTTCCCCCGCCGTTGTCATCACATTGGTTTCACCGGGAGCATATGTAAAATGTTCATACACCTTTGCACAGAGAATTTTAGCTTTATCCAGCGCACTCAAGCTGCCGAAACATGCCAACGTTCCCTGCACCTGCGCACCGCCCTCCTGTGACTGGGTCTGCACCGTACCGGCTGCCGCGTCTTTCACAACTCTTTCATAAAATGCTTCCAGTTCCGGCGTAACCTGAGTCAGGGGTGAAACGTAACGGTAAAAAGGCGCCGCCTCTTCCGGCACACGCAGGGAATCGTCACGGTACGCCATGCCCTGCAGGGTGTAACGGAAAGAATCATGAGCTTCCACAACCCTTCCTGCACGTACCACGTTGCCGAACGAGTCCCGGCCCAGGGAAGCCGCACCGTCCGGGTACACTGTCAGTGTATAGGAAAGGATGCTCTGCTCCGGTTTATCGGCAGGAATGCAGCGCAACAGGAAATTGTGTTCCGTCACGGAACCGGAAAAATTCAAAACCGTATCAAAATAAAAGGATAATTCTCGACGCATGGGACACCTTCTTTACACTACAAACAGACTCTCCGCTGCTTCCAGCAGCTTCTTGCGTTCTTCCGGAGTCTCCGGGTTTTTGGCAGACAACAATACCTGCAGCGAAGCATGGGACGGTTGCAGCGACGTGCGGTTCATCCGCTTCATCAGCTTGCCGATTTCCGACTTCACCGAATCCAGATGCCAGCCCAGACGCAGATATAAACTCAGCCGTTCCACACCCGCAGCACACTTGATAATGTTCCGTACGTTCTCGTCGTCAATCATGTCATCGTAACTGCCGCGGAAGGCCATGATAAAATCGATGACCCGCTGCAACGGTAAGGTGGGACTGTCGCTTTCTTCCGCGCTCTTCATCCCCATCACCGCCAGTTCCAGATAGGCCAGGGTACGGCTGCCGATAATCTCACGCAGCACCATGCCGTTGCCCAGCATGGCATCCGCCACTGTGCGCAGGGAATCCGGATTGTTTTTGTCAAACACGTAATTGTGCATAAAATCCTTATCGTCTTTGTAACAGCAGTCGATGCTCAGCTTCCGGCAAAAATCAGGATAATCGATTTCCCCGTCAATCATCACATCGTACCAATCCCACAGGTAACCCAGGGTGGTAGCCAGCCGTTCATAATAACGCCCCAGCCAGTAAAGCCGGTTCAATTTACTTACTGACAAACTATCCATGTGTCCTTGAAGCCTCCTCCCTGCGAAGAATTCACCACGAAGCTGTCCGGGTTCCGGGAGAACCGGGTCAGTCCGCTGGGCCATACCTGCACATCCTCACCGCTGAGGACGAACGCCCGCAGGTCCGCCTTGCGTTCCACGGTCTCGCCCTTTTCCAGAATGGGCAGATCTTTAAAATCAATGACTTCCTGTGCGATAAAGCGCCGCGGCGCATGGATGATGGTGTTCTTCAGGTCTTCCCGCTGCTCCCGGGTCAGGTTTTCACCGAACACTACGCCGTAGCCGCCTGCCTCTGCCACATCTTTAATTACCAATTTGTCAATGTTGTCCAGTGTGTACTTGCGGTCTTCCTCATAATAAGGCAGATAGGTGGGCGCGTTCTTCAGGATTGCATCCTCACCCAGGTAGTACGAAATCATCTTCGGTACAAAATAGTAGATGCCCTTGTCATCCGCCACCCCGTTGCCCGGCGCGTTCATCACCGCCACATTGCCCGCGCGATACGCATCCATTAAGTTAGGAATGCCAATCAGGGAAGAAGGTTCAAAGCAGAGAGGATCCATGTACTCGTCGCTGACCCGGCGGTACACGGCGCCTACCTTCACCGGGTCCTGGCTAGTACGGTAATACAGAGTCTGGTTCTCCACAAACAGGTCATTGCTTTCCGCCAGCACCGCCCCTGCCTGTTCCGCCAGATAGGAGTGTTCAAAGTATGCAGCATTGTAACGTCCCGGGGTAAAGATCACATTGATACCTCCGGTGTTCACGTAATCCATCGTCTGCTTCAGCAAAGCGCCGTAATTCCGGTTGTCCCGCACATGGTAGCGTTTGAAGGTCTCCGGGCTGCAGCGGCGGCACAGGGTCCGTGCAATCAGCGGATAGGACGCGCCGGAAGGGATCCGCAGGTTATCTTCCAATATATGCCACTCGTCGTCCTTGCCTTCCACTAAATCGATACCGGAAATGTGGCTGTACACTTCTTTGGATGGCGTGATGCCCTCGCACTGGGCCAGATAACCGGGGGAACGGTATACAAACTCTTCCGGCACCACCCCGTCGCGCACGATCTTCTTGTCGTGATAAATGTCGTAGATGAATCTGTTCAGCGCCGTCACGCGCTGGATCAGTCCTTTTTCCAGCACTTCGTAATCTTTTTCCGGAATCTGCCGGGGAACCGGGTCAAAGGGGAACAGCCGCTCGTTAAACGTTCCGTCCTTGTAGATTCCGAATTTTACACCGTACCGGGCCAGCTGTTCATTGATCTCTTTTGTGTGTGCCAACAGCGTTTTCATAAACAACCCCCCACCAATTATTTTACTTGTAATTTATCACATACAGCCCAATCAGGCAAATCACTACGCCTGCGATTTTATTCCAGGCCAGTGGTTCGTGATACAGCAGATGCCCTACCAGCAACAGAAAGCCTGCAAGAATGGCGCTTTGCACAATGAAAGCCGTGCTCACGGGCCAGCCCGCCTTATAGGCGTAAATCCAGCCGGCTTCCAGTCCCACAATAACCAGACCCAGCAGGAAAGACGCCCAGTTCAGTCTGCCGTACTCCTGCAAAAGGCTGGCGCCGTTGCCGGTGACGAAAAACAAAACGCCGGAGGCCAGCGCCCCTACCAGATACGTCACGGTCAGCGTGGCAAATGCATTCACACCGCCGGGCACTTCTTTCGCGCAAATCTGATACAGCGTGTTGGAAAACACCACCAGTGCGATGGGCCAAACATACGAAACCATTTATAGTCCCTCCTGCTCACTTTTTGGCCTGATTGTCGGCAGGTGCCCACCGGGTTGTGTTGTTATGTTAAACGAATCTGCAAAATACCGGTAACACCGTTCCTGCGTTATGCCGGTACCGGGTATAAACTACCGCCCCTCTGCTCCATACAACAGGTCAAGCAGTTTGTGATAATACTCTCGCTGTTTATCGTTCAGCTCGTCATCGGAGCGCATGGTAAGTGTCCAGCCTGCACCGTTAGTCGGATCTTTATAGGAAACAGACAGACTGACGGTGGCAGCATCCAACGCAAACAGTTCACTTTTGCGAAAAACTTTCCACTTAAAAATCTTATATTCCCGGCCCAGCGCTTCCATTTCTTTGAACACGTTTGCGGAAACTTTCTTTTCCACCACACGTTCCGGCGAACTGTGCCAGTCTTTGCTGCTGATTTTGTAGCTGGCTTCCGTGTCGCTGAGGCGCGTCAGTTCAATATGCTCGTGCCCGCCTGTAGAACTGCCGGAACTGCTATAGCTGCACCTTGTGACATAAGCAGTTTTTTCTTTCACCATGTCCTTGCCGCCTTTGGCCTCTGCCATGCCAAACAATCCGGGCAGGCACAAAGCCAAACATAAAACCATCATTATAATCTTCCAGTTTCTCATTGCATGACCCCCTTGTCAATTCATTTCAATACAACGGATTCACTGCAGCAACAGGAGTTCGGCATGCAACATCCTGCACTGCTCAGCTCTGCATTGAATTTTAATTCATAAGATGCATCTACCCTTTTCCCGATGATTATGTATTACGTCTTCGGCCTGACCTGTCCGCAATTGATGCAGAACGGGCCGGTATTATATTGACCGCAATTGCATTGCCAGGAACTTTCCGCGGCATTGCCTGAAGAGGTACCGGCCGCATTATTTACAGCACTGTTCCATCCGGCGGCAAATGCCCGCTCAGCCTGTTCCCTTTCCTTAAAATAATCCGTAAAGATGTTTTTCCCGAAAGCACCGGACAGATTACGGAAGAAATCAATAAACCATTCTTCATTAAAGTATTGGTTGTTCTGTGGCGGAATCCCCGTGGCCGCAATGCGTTCACCGCCCGTGTACTGCACCAACAGGTCCATGTGGTTCGCAGCTCCCGGAGAGTGTACAGAATAACCGTCTAACTGCGTCACATCCCGTTCTTTCAACAGCCTGTCCAAACGGGTCAAGGCAAAACTGTCCGCATCAAACTCCTCTTCCCGGTTATCGCTGTAACTGTGGAATTCAATTCGGCATCGGGCGCCCTTGGATGTACGGATCAGATGAAAACAGTAGTCCCCGGCAGGATACCATTTCATCTTTTCTTCATTATCGTAAGGCGGAGCAAAATAAGAACAGCGTAAATTGAAAACTTCTATTTCCGTGGAACTGATTTCCACCGGCTTGTCATGTTTTATTGAGAGGTCCTTTATCATCGGCCGGAATACCGGAGGCTGATAATCCGGGTTATGCGCTTCACGCGGATCCGGCATACCGCCCCGTGCCGGCAGCCCGTCCGACATCAGCGGCATATAACCGGCAGGAAGTTTTAAACATGGAAGCAGTTCGGAAGCCCTGCGCCTCATCTTCTTTTCCACGTTAACAGGTTCGATATTGATTTCCTGCGTCTGCGTAGAACCGCAGGCCCGGCAAAATTTGTCTCCCGGATTCAATTGCTGCCCGCATTCCTTACAAAACACAGCCGTGTTTGCGAATTTATCTTCCATGATGTCTTGCTCCTGTCAGCCTGAAATGTTAAGGAAACACTGATTACTTAAATCAGACACGTTTCCCACTCACACATACATTTATGTGGTTGCTTCCCCGTCTAATGCTTCTATTAAAAAACTCACCGGACGGAAACCGTCATTACAGGAAATCATGGCAGACTTCGGATTTTTCATCCATCCGTCATAAAAGTTCTCTGCCCCATGTGCCAGCGCCATCACAAAAGGTGACATGGTTTCCCAGGCGCTTTCACATAAGCCTTCCGGTTTTTGCCAACCATTGGCAATGAACACCTGCCCCTCTTCCATGTCGCAGGCGTGTTCCATCGGGTTCTCATATTTTTCCATTAAATCTTTGTGACAGACTTTGCGAATTACAGTAATGCGGATTCTTTTCATGTGAATCACCCAATAATCTACTACTTCTAAATACAACAGGTTGAACAGCAAAATCAGAAGAGTTTATGTCTATTGGCCTATGTAAGCCAGCAAAATTATCATGCATTTTATTTGCGAAAAAAGATTTTTGTATTACTCTTGCCAAAAGCTGAATACTTTGCTGAAAATCAGAAACCTCAGTTTTATTGTTATGTAGATATACATAATTAGCATCCTATTTATGTGCTATGTAATGCCATTCCAATTCTTTAGCATTCCAGCATTTCTCAAAAATATCTTTGTGTATTAATGCGTCCCAAACAGGAGCTAAAAACGTTTCTATCCCATTCAATACTACAGAAAAGGAAATCTCCGCATTCCCCAATGATTTAAGAAAATGCCTCCACTTAACCTGCATACCTTCATCTTCAGATAATGCCAGGATATGATTGAAGCTTTCCTTATCATATTCAGTACCGCGATTTTGCAGCGTCTGCTGAAAAGCACACAATAACCTGCCACCGTCAAAATCAAATGTCCGTGAAAGATAGTAAATATCATAAAAATCTTTCATGCGGCTTGTAAGTTCAAAACGCTGAAGCATCGCATCAAATTTTTCCGCAATTGTACTTTCCATCGAATAGGTTAAAATACTTGGTTGATCAAAACCAGTAAGCTGCGTTTGAATTGACCTTTTCTCCGGGCGAGGGACAATAACATCTCCTACGCCGATATCAACACTAAACGGAACTCGAATATTTTTTATACAACCGGTAATCTGTGTACTTACTCCATGATACTTTCGTTGCAAGGCTATCGGCTCCGTTTTTGTAGCTTTAAATGTAATAAAATCATTACCGGTTGGAATCTTTATAATCTCCGCAATAATTCCATCCATATTCTCAAAGTCATTACGTAAGCCGCGCATCAGAAAATCTACATCAACAGTTGCCCTGCTTTCAAAGTTGGTCAGTGTGTAAATGAATAAACCGCCTTTCAGAATGAAATGCTCTGCATAGGAAGAAAGCGACAGCTTTCGCAAAAACTCTTCCTGAAAAAACAGTTGCAGGCATTGTTGATAGCTTATACCGGTTGCTTTCGCTCTATTTTTCAGCTTTGCCAGAACTGAAGCGGCAACATCTGCCATTACAGCCACACTCCAATCAAATCTTTTACAAGTCTTTTCACACGAAGCGGTTCCGCGTATTCAAGCAGCTTTGGAATATTTTTGTTTGAATCTTTAATATAACTCTGAATCGCTTTGTTAAAAATCTCTTTATCCATTTTGTTACGATAGCGTAGACAGTCACAAATTAATCTGTCTTTATCATACATACACACTTCGTGACCATCCATGTTAACTTTTGTCGTACCAAGCAGAAGCACCTTAGGTTCTATGTAATATGGTTTTACAAAAGGATAGTCAATATGGAACCGGGATTTTCCCGAATCTTTGCTGACAGCAAGATGCCATGCCGCAGGCGTCCGGTCGCTATAACCATAATAAAACAGCGCTGTATTCATGCAAAAAACAGCATCTGGAAACAGGCGGATCACAGTTCCAACTTCACTGAAGTCATCCGGGTCA
This sequence comes from Acidaminococcaceae bacterium, assembly GCA_017443005.1. Classification (GTDB taxonomy): domain Bacteria; phylum Bacillota; class Negativicutes; order Acidaminococcales; family Acidaminococcaceae; genus Succiniclasticum. Next base: position 2,134 of record JAFSPK010000002.1, on the reverse strand, counting down.
ACCCACTGGTAATATCCGTATCTTACCTGTTCAACCGAACCTTCCCGAATCAGATATTGCAGTTTAGGATAAAAGATTTTCTCTTTTTGCAGTTCCTTCGTGCGCATCATACCGCCGTACTTATCAAAAATGTTTTTATATTCTTCAAGATGTTCCATTTGTAAATCCCTGACCACTTTATTATTACTTTTATTTTCTTTTCCGTTTAAAGCGGACGAATCACTATAATAATTATAAGCTGATACACAGGACAAGTCAATAATAGTTTTTGCAAATTTGAGTTTTAAAGCGGATAAAGTTATAAAGAAACAATCCCGAAAATGCTTGGCAACATTCCGGGGAAAGCGTTATTTCTATTTCAATATTTTTTAATAAAATAATATCCACAATGAACAATTAAAAATTATCCTTTTGCTTATGCCGCGCTCAATACAACAATCCAAAACAAAACCTTAAGGAGACGCTGATTAAAGCAAATTTTACTTCTTCTTCCCTCTGCTCTTTCCCTTTTTGCATTTGTAGCCAATCTGTTTCTTGCCGTTGAACTCGTAATTCTTCAGTTCATATTTTTCGGGAAAGGCTTCAATCAGTTTAGATAATTTTTCAAAACCAAAATTGCGTACGTCAAAGTCCGGCTTAGCCCGCCGGATAAACTGACCGGCCGCAGCAATGTTCACATAATTGTCTGTGTCGTCATCATTGATTTGGAATTTATCAAAAGCAATGCGGAGCAGGTTGTGCACTTCATTAATATTCTCATGCTTTTTCACTTTCACTTTGCTGCTTTCGGTTACGCTTTCGGAAGCAGAAGGCTCTTCCACCACAGCAGTTTCTTTTTCCACTCCGATATTTTCCAAAAAGATAAATTCATCGCAGCTGTTCCGGAAGGATTTGGGCGTTTTGTTTTCGCCGATACCGATGACGTACACGCCGGATTCGTGAAGGCTGATGGCCAGAGGCGTATAATCGCTGTCACTGGCAACAATGACAAAAGCATCGTAAATTCCCTTGTGAAGCAGGTTGATGGCGTCAATGACCAGGGCAATATCCGTAGCGTTTTTGCCGGACACATAATCAAACTGCTGCTCCGCCTTGATGGCCAGCCGTTTCAGTTCGTTTTCCCAGTTCTTTAACGCTTCCTTCTTCCAGTTCCCGTAGGCGCGCTTGACCACGATGCGCCCGTAGGTAGACACTTCCTGAATCACATTTTCAATTTTAGACAACTGCGTATTATCCGCGTCAATCATAAGCACGATACTTTTCAGCGTTTCCATGAACAACCTCCAGGAATAAAATATATGTAATTTCACAGATTTTTGTTTTACCAATGAATCACGATTAATTAACGTCACTCTTATAAGGAAATTATAACATTTTTTTGCTCCTGATAGAAGCCACCCATTTTATTAATTACATTTTTTGTTTCTTTCAGAAAGCACATAATAAAAGTACATAATAATAAATACAAATTTGATTTAACAACAAAACTATGTTATTGTTTTTATAGAAAGTTACAAGAATAAAGAATTACCGATTCCATTGTCCGCGCGTTTGTCAGAACCAACTTCATTTTTTCAATTTTTCTACAATAAATTATATGTATGAAGGAGGAACACACCATGGAAATCAATGCTCTCATGATGGACACCACCGATAATGTGGTCACCTGTGTGACGGAAGTTCCGGCAGGCAGCAGGGCCGTTTACCGGAAGGGAGAGGAAATCTGCTCTGTTGTGGCGAAAGAGAATATCCCTTATTGCCACAAAATCGCACTGACGGACATTCCCAAAGGCGGTCACGTCATCAAATACGGTGAAAGCCTGGGCACGGTATCGAAAGATATTCCGGCCGGCGGCTGGGTAGCGGACCACAATCTGTTCAGCGTGCCCCGGGATTATGACAGCGAGCTGGCGCCTGCTGATTTTCAGATGTGTGCCAGACAGTCCGACGGCGCGCCGGACCTGAAAGGATTTAAGTTCTGGGGTTACCGCCGGGCGGAAGGTCGTCCCGGCATCCGCAACCATGTGCTGATCCTTCCGGGTTGCGCCTGCGGCAGCGAAAGTTCCCGCATTGTGGCATCCCAGGTGCGGGGAGCTGTCAACATCGTATTCAACACAGGCTGTTCTGATGTGGC
>JAFSPK010000040.1:0-13970 GCA_017443005.1 Acidaminococcaceae bacterium | reverse complement strand
TCCACCTGCTGCTTCGTGTAATAATTGGAAATGCCGACAGAACGAATCTTGCCGTCTTTCACTCCCTGTTCCATTGCCTGATAGACCGCCTTGTCGTTGGAACCGGGCTGATGGATCAGCATCAGGTCAAGATATGTCAGACCTAAATCTTTTAACGAAGCATCGATTGCTGCCGATGCGTTATGATAGTCGGTCGGCATAATTTTACTGGTGATGAATACCTCTTCCCGTTTTACAATGCCGTCTGCAATGGCGCGTCGCACGCCTTCTCCCACCCCTTGTTCGTTACCGTAATAGCGTGCGGTATCAATAAGGCGGTAACCGTTTTTCAATGCCGTGTACACCGATTCCTCCGCCGTCCTGTTATTCTGCGACCATGTTCCCAGGCCCAGTACCGGCATATCATAACCGCTGTTCAGTTTTACGCGCCACATGCCCTTTTCCTTTAACACCACCGGCTCTGTTCCTTTCGCTTTCATTACTGATTTTGCTGCTGACGGCACGGCTTCCCCCGGTTTTTTGCTGTCCGCTTTCCCGTTTGCAGACGCACAGCCTGCAACCACAAGGCCCAACAGCAAAACGGATATGAGTCTTTTCCACGTTTTCAAACATTTCATAAAAGACTTCCTCCTCTTTAAATCCAATACCAGACTGCCTTTGCAAAAGCCAGGTTTATTATTATCGCAACAGTATCATTTCCAATTATCATTTCCCATCCGGAAAACTGGTAAATACATCCGTTTCCTGTTTCGGCAGACCGTATTTTTCTTTGGCATCAGCAATGGCCTTCATCAGAAAGGCCATGTTACGGGCCAGGTTGCGCATGGTCTGCAAGCCTTCCAGATCTTTTTTCACATCCTCGGCTGTAAAGCCGTGTACCTGATTCCAGTATGTGCTGCCCACCACCTGCATGCCGGAAATCGTAAAATATTTATTCAGCACATCAAACGAAGCCGTGGCTCCGCCCCGCCGGCAGCTGACTACCGCCGCGCCTACCTTCATGTGTTTGGAGAAAGGCGTGCTGAAAAACAGCCGGTCCAAAAACGAAAGCAGGGTTCCGTTAGGGGAAGCGTAATACACCGGGCTCCCGATAATGATGCCGTCAGCCTCTTCAAACTTTTTGGCAGTTTCATTGACGATATCGTTAAACATACACTTGCCGTGGGTCCGGCAATAATTACAGGCTATGCAGCCGCGGATATCCTTATTACCCACATGGATCAGTTCGGTTTCCACGCCTTCCGCCTGCAGCGTTTTCATTACCTCCTCCAGCGCGGTTGCCGTGCACTGGTTGGCCTTGGGACTTCCGTTGATTACTAATACTTTCATGGTGAAACCTCCTTTTATATATGCAAAATAACAATTTTACTTATTTCTGTTTTGAGTATATAGTAAAGATATAAACAATTCAAGTTTTGGAGGACAATTTATGAAACAGTATGTGGTTGACGCATTTACCGACAAGGTTTTCCACGGCAACCAGGCCGCTGTCTGCGTTTTGGATGCGTGGCTGCCGGATGAACGGATGATGGATATCACCCGGGAGAATAATTTTTCCGAAACCGCGTTCACGGTCCGGGAAGATGAAAAATATCATTTGCGCTGGTTTACTCCCGGCGGTGAAATCGATTTGTGCGGTCATGCCACACTGGGCACAGCGTTTGTGCTGTTAAACTTTTACGAAAAGAACGCGGCCCGGGTCGTGTTTACCACGCTGAGCGCTGATTTGACCGTAACCCGTAAGGACGATCTGTACGAAATGGAATTCCCTGCCTACGAGTTAAAACCTGTTTCTGTTACCGCCGCCATGGAGGACGCGTTAGGCGCTTCTGTCCGGGAAGCTTATATGGCCCGCGACCTGCTTTGCGTGCTAAACGATGAACAGACCGTGCAAAATCTGACGCCCGATTTTGAAAAAATTAAGCAGCTCGACGGACTATTAGTCCATGTCACGGCCCGCGGCAGGGAAACAGACTGTGTTTCCCGCAGCTTCGCCCCCAAGCTTGCGGTCGCAGAAGACCCTGTCTGCGGATCCGGCCACTGCCATATTATCCCCTATTGGGCAAACCGCCTGAATAAAGACCAACTGGTTGCTTATCAGGCTTCCCGTCGCGGGGGCACGCTTTACTGCCGTTGCGAAGGAAAGAAAATCTACATGGCCGGCAAAGCGGCTCTCTTTTCTATTGATGAACTTTTTGTTGACTGATTTACAATACAATGATAGGACACCCTCACCCTGAAAACATCAGCGTGAGGGCTGTTTTTATTTGCACTTTTAATGATTCTGAAAGCTACTGAAACTAACGGTTTTCTCCGCTTATGCCCACTGACCGGCCCAGGCCTTCAGTTCTTCTGCGGACGCGCTGCCGCTGAAACGTTTGCCGTTGACGACCTTCGCGCCTTTGGCCAGTTTCTGCATGTTCACGGCGGAATCGCCCAGACCGCTGCCGCCGGATGTGGCAAACGGAATTACGGTTTTTCCCGCAAAGTCGTAACTTTCCATAAAGGTATCAATAATGGAAGGCTCACGATACCACCAAACCGGAAAACCTACAAACACCACATCGTACTGCGGCATATCCGCCGCTTTAACAGCAATCGCCGGGCGTGAACTACGGTCATTCATCTCCACCGAACTGCGGCTGTTCTTGTTCTGCCAGTTCAGGTCAGCGCCGCTATACGGTATCTCCGGTTTGATCTCAAACAAGTCCGCGCCAATGGTCTCCGCCATCTTTTTCGCAACTTTCGCGGTGGTTCCGCTTGCGCTGAAATATGCTACCAGTGTTTTACTCATAATTCTTTCCTCCCGTAACGGTTAATCATAGTCTTTCATACCATAATTGATTATAGTATTTAAAAAATGAATTGTACAATGCAGATTCTGCAATGTGCTAAAACTAAAACGCATAGTACATAGCAATTTTACAACCCTTCACACGGCTTTCTTCTTCCACGCGCCCGAATGATAAAACAGCATTCCTACCCACAGCGGCGTAAAGTTAGCCAGCGCATCCCCCAGCCAAAAGCCCATATATTTCATGTCCAGCACAATCCCGAACAATACAGACAGCCCCAGCCGCAGAATAATTCCGTCAAACACGGCCGTTATAAAATTCACGCGGGAATTGCCGCTGCCATTGATCAGCGCGTTGCTGCCGCTTCGCCCCGCGCAGCTGAAGAACGCAAGGATCGCAATGGGAATATATTCGTAGCCGATCCGGATGACCGCCGGGTCGTCTGTAAAAATACCGTAAACCTGTTCCGGGAAGAAATAGATGACGAGGGAAGCAACCGCAGCCACTGCAAGCATGATGCGGTACACCGCAAACACGATCTGCCGCACCCTGTCGTACTGCGCCGCGCCGATGTTCTGTCCCACCATGGACGCCCCTGCCGTGTTCACGGAATTGGACATCATGTTGACAGACATATTGATCTTGTTGGCCACACCGGCAAAAGCGGAAACCGCCACGCCGAAGGAATTGACCCAGGAGTTGACAAACATTTTGGAAAACTGTACCGCCGCGTTTTTAATCGCCATAGGTACGCCCAGCTTCAGCAGGGAGAGCAGCATCTCTTTCTCCGGGCGGAAAAACTGCCCAAAGGTAAGCGATAAATGATACCGCTCCCTGTTTTTGCAGATGAACCCGGCGCACAGCAGGAAACTGACACCCTGGCTGATAATGGTGGCCAGCGCCGCGCCTTTGGCGCCCGTTCCCATCTGCATGACAAAAATGACATCCAGCACAATATTCAGCAGCGCCGCAAGGCTGATGAAATAAAACGGATGCTTCGCGTCGCCCATGCCCCGCAGAATCGCGCTCACCGCGTTATAGCCGTAAACGAAAATAATGCCTGCCATGGAAATGCCGGCATAGGACAAGGCCTCCGCGAACGCTTCGGGAGGTGTGTGCATCAATTCCATGATTTCCCGGCGGAACAGGAGGCCTATCCCGGTGACGCAGCAGGCAAAACCAAACAGCGCCGCGCTCATGGTGGCAACAAAACGGCTCAGCTTGTCATGCTGTTTTGCGCCGATGTACTGGGCGATCAGCACCTGTCCCGCGCTGGAAAAACCCATGGCGATAAACGTCATGCAGTTCATGATGTCCCCGCCGACAGAAATTGCGGAAAGCCCCACCTTCCCCAGCGTCTGTCCTACTATGATCATGTCCGCCATATTGTAGACGATCTGAAGCAGATGGGACAGGAACATCGGCATGGCAAAACTGACAAGCTGCCGGTTCACGTTTCCGGTTGTAAAATCCGCAATCAGCGTATGCGGATGATGATGATGATGATTCATGTGATGCATAAACAGATACAGTACCTTTCACAGTTTCCGGTCAATCTATCGAAAGCGTCAGTACCGTTGCCTGATTCGGCAATTGTATTTCATATCCGTTACAACGTCGTTGCCTGATTCAACTTATTATTTTCATATCCGTTACCGATACGGACCGGTGTCACACTTTCTTCCCTAATTCCAAAGCCTGAACCGGGAATTCCGTGCCTTCGATTGCGCTGCGATAACCGCAGCCGGTGGCATAAATCTGCCCCTGGTCCTGCCACTTCATGTATTGGCAAAGACGTGTATAATGCGCTTTCAACGCCGTCATCGTCCAGCTGTCGTTGTTCCATGCAGTTGCCAGCAGGGCCGACTTCTTTTTATGGATGGAGGCGGTACGGGAATAGAACCGGTCGATGACCGTTTTAAGCTGGGCGGAAAAACCGAAATAGTACAGCGGCGTCACCAGCACAACCATATCACATTCCACCAGCTTCTGAATCAGTTTCTCTTCAATGGCATCCTTCTGCACGCAGGGGCCGTTCATGCCGCAGGCATCACACCCCCGGCAGGGATGGATATCCTCAAAGGCTGCGTTGAAGCGGAATACGTCATGACCTTTGCTTTGCGCCCCTTCGATAAATTTATCCGCCAGAAGCGCCGATGTGCCGGCCTTATGCGGACTGCCGCACAGAACAACGATTTTCATTTTCTTTCCGTTAGACACGCCGCCGGGTTTTGCTTCCGCGCCGCCTGCCGACGGCGCCGCGCCGGCTTTCTTGTCCCCGCGGACCGCATTGATGCCGCAGCCGCTGAGGAACAGAGTCAGAGCCCCCGCGCCGGTTACTTTCAGGAATTCTCTTCTGTCCATGTTTAACTCCCCTTCTTCTTTGTCTGAAGTTCATAGCGCAGGTAATCAATCCGTTCCAGCGCTTTTTCTTTGCCGTGAATCGTGTCCAGCGTCCTGCTGCGTAATTTGTTCAGCATGTTCAGGCAGGCTTCCGCGGAATTCTCCCCTTCCTGTAGCAGGCGCAGGTACGCAGCAATCTCCTCTTCCGCAAATCCGATATCCTGCAATGTCATCCGCACGCTCAGCTGTTCAATATCGTTTTCCGTAAACCGGTACGAATCCGCCTGCCTTTGCTTTTTATCTGTGCCTTTCGCTTCCGTTTTTTCCGTTGCGTAGCGTTGCAGCAGGGCAATCGGAATCTTATATTTTTCACTCACTTCCGTAATCGTCATGGAATGCCTCCCCTTTCAGGTTCCCTTATCCTATTTTTCCTGTTTACGAAAACGCTGACTAATCAGCGTCTCCTTATATCTTCCAGGTTCCGTTTATGATATTTCATCTGCTTTCATTTTACAAAACCCCTTCCGGAAAGTCCAATGCCGGTTTTTCATAAAAACCATGCTTTACAGGCATGACGAAACGTAAAAAACGCCGACGAAACGTCAGCGTTTTTTTAGAACTCATATTTAGAACTTATATGCACTTTTTAGATCATTATTAAGGAGACGGAACAGTGCGCCGATTATTACAGCGTCGGAGCCGCAGCCCGGACATGTTCAATAAACTTTGTCACGGCCGGAGGAAACACCTGCTCTTTCCGCCAAACCAATACGCTGTTGTTTCCAATTTCCGGCGACAGCGGCCGCAGGCAGAGAGCATCCCCGGGAACTCCAAAATCATGGACCAGCCCTACGCCCACATGATTTTCTACCATGATGGAACAGTTGTTGTAGGACAGGTTGACGGTCGTTACCACATGCATACGGCGATAATACTCCCCGAACCAGTTATCCAGTTCGTTGCGCACGGAATGGCGCCGGGCAACGATCAACGGCGCCCCCACCAGATCGGCAGGCGTTATCGTTTCCTTTTCTGCCAGCGGAGAGTCACGGCGCATCAGAACGCACCATTGTTCCCGCAGCGGCATCCGCACAAAATTGAACCGGCTGATTTCCACCGGTTCCAGCAACAGCCCGAAATCCAGCGTACCGTTCTCCAGTTTTTCCTTCACGTCGTCCGCGTTGGCCGTGTAGATATGAAACACCACCTCCGGATAATGTTGCCGGAAGGATGTCATCAGACGGGACAGGCCTTCCATGTTTCTGGTTTCACCGCAGCCGATGCCAATGGTACCTGTCACCGTTTCCCTGTTCAGGATAATTTCCTGTTCCGCTTTATCCGCCAGCTCCAGAATTTCCTGCGCCCGCCGCCGCAGCAGCCGGCCTTCTTCCGTAAGCGTTACGCTGACGCGGTTGCGCCGGAACAGGCGAACTCCCAGTTCCTCTTCCAGCTGCATCATCTGCCGGGAAAGCGTCGGCTGGGTAATATGCAGCTGTTCCGCCGCACGGGTGATGTTCTCTTCCCTTGCAATTGTAAGAAAATACTTCAGTACACGGATTTCCATAACTTTTCCGTTTCCCTTAACTGTTTTCTTTCATGATTTCTTTAACGGTTTCCCTTGCCGGTTTCGCTTAATCGTTTTCTTAAAAGCTTTCTTTTACCAGTTTGCGTTAGCCGGTTCTTTTTTCCGTTGTGCAGGCGTACGCTAAATTGATCCTGCTCTTAGTTTATTTCCCCAGTCCGTTATCCTTCAGCCAGCCGTCGAGGCCGCCGGTGGAGTTGAGCAGGATACCGTCTTTCACCTTGGCATTGGGAAGGGTCTTCCGCAGATCCGATACACTTCCTTCCACCCCACTGCCGCCGCTGGTAGCAAAGGGAAGGATCGTTTTGCCGGACAGGTCCTGCGCTTCTACAAAGGTTTTCACAGCCATGGGTTCAATGTACCACCAGATGGGATAACCCAGCAGAATTACATCGTACTGTTTCATGTCAGGCAACGGACCGGCCAGTTTGGGACGAACGTTGTCTTCTTTTTCTTTTTTGCCGATATCAATGGTGGCATGGTAATCCGTAGGATACGGCTTTTCCGTTTTGATTTCAAACAAATCGCCGCCGGTCTTTTGCTGAATAGCCTGCGCTACCTTGCGGGTAGTGCCTCCCCAGGAAAAATACGCTACCAGCACTTTTCCGTTTGCCGGCGCCGGAGCTGCTTCGGCCTTTTTGGTTACTGCCGCCGGTTTCGTGTCACTCTTGGGCGCCTCCGCTTTTTTCTCCCCGCCGCATCCCGTAAAAGGAATGCACAGGCAAAGCGCTAACAGTGTAAATATAATTCGTTTCAGCATAATTGCATCCTCCTTATCTTTCGCATTACGAACATTTCAAAATGTGCGATTCCATATATTTATAATAACCATTAAAGTTGACTGTAAGTCAAGTAAAAAAAACAGGAGCAGGATAATTCTCCTGCTCCTATTGTAGAAAAATCATTATGAAATGTCTAATACTGCTTTTTTATGCCAAGCGATACTTTTCAGGCATGGATACGCCCTCTCCTTTGGAAGCGATCAATCTATGATACAAACGACGGTAGGAAGGGATGAGAATCGCCAGCGATACGAGGAAGCTGACGTTATAGGCGTTATAGATGACCGCCATATCATACCAGTGTGGTAGCAACGCTTCGCACCACAACACACGGAACAGGGCGTAAGCAAACAGCGCGGAAAACATGGGGATGCCCGTCTCACCCAACCCTTTGAGGCCGCCGATATACACCTGGTTCAGGGAATAGAGGAAATAGAACGGGAACGTCCAGTATACGGCGGCAAGGGCGTTTGCATGGGTCGCCGGGTCTCCGGTGAAAAACGAAACTAACGGTTCGGCAATCAGGATCAGGCCGGCACAGACAGCCATGGTACCGTAAATCGCCGTACGCCGGCTGATGCGCATGGCTTCCTCCACGCGGTCAAGCCGTCCGGAACCAAGATTTTGTCCGATAAAGCCCGTCAGCGCCATGCCATAGGCAAAGGCCGGATAATACAGGAAGCCCTCGATTTTCGCGTAGACCACCATGCCCGCCATGGCCGCGGGACCAAAACCGTCAATACTGATTTGGATCAGCAGGGAGGAAATGCTCATAAACGCGGCCTGCATGCCCGACGGGATGCCGAGACGCAGCAGTCTGAACAGTTCGGACATGGGCAGAAGTTTTGTGCCGGCAGTCAGGCGGAAACGTTCGTCAAGACGCGTAAGCCGCCAGACCATGGCAAGCCCCAGCGCCCACTGCGCCGACACCGTAGCCCAGGCAACGCCTTCCAGGCCGCAGTGCATTCCCACCGCCAGTACAAGATCAAGAACTACATTCAAAATAGCCGAGCCCGCCAGAAAATAGAGCGGTGTTTTCGTATTGCCAAGGGCACGCAAAACACCATTGGCAACATTATATACGAGTTGCGGAATCAGACCAAGGAAACAGATTTGGGCATACAGAAGCGCATCCCCCATCGCTTCAGCCGGACAGGAGAGCCACAACAAGTAACGTTTGCCCAGCAGTTCCCCCATCAGCGTCAGAAAAATGCCTGCAGCCGTTGCAATCGCCACCGATGTGGCAATGGCCTGGCGCAGTTTGTCATACTGCCGCGCGCCAAAGAGCCGCGAAACAGCAGACGTGACGCCGACGCCAAAACCGATAAAGAAATTGATATGTACCGCCAGCACCAGCCCGGCAACACCCACCGCCGCCAGACCGAAAGCGCCGCCGAACCGTCCTACCACGGCACAGTCCGCAATATTATAAAACTGCAGCAGAAGCTGCATAAGGAGCAGCGGTGCGGCATACGCCAGCAGTTTCCGGTGAATGGGACCTACGTCCATGCGCACCTCACCCGTGACCGCTTCTTCCGGCGACCCGGATGAATTCCCGTCTTTTATTGAGATTGATTCCTGATTCGGTTTACTGCAAGAAAAAAATTTCATGAAAAAAACGCCTTCCCTGCTATCTTCTTGTTGTAAAAAAGTATAGCAAATAAGACGTGTTTTCGATATGACTAAATTTTTATGATTAGTTATAACAAATTCTTATGGGTCCGCTGCATCTTTTCTCTGTGCGCCAGACAACTTACAAACAAATTAAGAATCGGCTCTTCCTCTCCGTATTTTATTTTGCCCCCACTGCATCCGACTGTAAGGTGTGCCGCAAAAATTCCAGAAAGTCAGCCGTGTCCGCACTCAGCGGCGCGCCTTTGCGCGAGATATAACCGAACGCAATGCGCCCCTGCATGCCCTCCACGGGGATGCGGCGGAAATCGTACTGTCGAAAAGTGTCCCTGAGCCAATAACTGCCCAGATTGCAAAGCTCTGTTTTTTCGAGCATACGGATCATCATGTGGTCGCTGTTTGTCCGCACCACGCGGCGGATGGCCAGCGTCTGCTTACTGAACGCAGGCGATCCTGTCAAAAGGTCTTCCACCGTGAAAAAATCATCCTCCAATTGAATAAAAGAAAGCGATGCCAACTCCGCCGGAGTAACGGAAGAACGATTGGCCAGCGGATGATCTTTTCCTACATAAAGCACAAGATCCGTATCAAGAAGCGGTGTAAAGGCGAGCTGGCGCCGGTCAATCAGATAGCGGAGCGCGGAACGTTTTGTATCCGGTACGAAAAGGAAACCCAGATCATACTCGTTGGCCGAAAGAAGCGCAATCATCTTTTCAATGCCGCATTCCGTAAATTGCAAATAAAGACCCGGTGTCGTTTTATCGCCATGGGTGCGTTCGTTGTAAAACGCCGTCAGCATAACCGCCATGTTGCTGCTATTGTTTGTCAGAACACGCAGCGAATGCTCCCGCTGTTCGCAGCCCACAGAGCGAAACAGTTCGGCGTTTCGCAGTGTGTCCTGGGCATAACCGTAGACCCGTGCGCCCGCCTCCGTCAGTTCGACGCCGTTAGACCGGCGCAGAAACAGGCGCGTCCCCAGTTCCTTTTCCAGTTCGCGAATAACCATACTGACATGGGGCTGCGTCGTATAAAGTTCCTCCGCCGCCGTTGTCAGCGACCCGCAACGCGCACAGGTAACAAAATACAAAAGCTGACGCAGTTCCATAATGAATTCCTCACTTTTACCAAACCGAACCGGTTATCCTAACATCTGCCTTCACCAGAAACGGACTGTCTAATCAGGGCGACCTCCGCAAGTCTGCTTCCCACCAAAACGACTGGTCGTAAACAGGACTGTCTGTGGCGTCTGTCAATCCCGGTCTGCTTATAATACCGTTCCTTTTCGGCATACATGTCAACGTCGGCCTTATGTTCCAGATCTTCTACCGTAGCGCCCGGATGGTCGCTGGCCGCTGCATAGCCTACAGACATTGTCATTCCTTCCGTAAACATGCCGCGCCAGTTGCCTGCCCTGCGCCCAATCTCCTGCCGAATCTTTTCCGGTTCAGTCGTATAAACGATTGCCATAAACTCATCGCCGCCGGTCCGATAGGCTTTCCCTGACTGCCCGACGGATAAGAGCAGGCAGTCCGCAGCGCCTTTGATCAGTTCGTCTCCCGCCATATGGCCCTTGGCATCGTTGACTGCTTTTAATCCGTTTAAGTCAACCGAAAACATCACAAACCCGGGTTCCGGCAGTTTATTCCTGTATTCGGCCAGATCGTCATCATAGCATCTGCGGTTATAGAGCCGGGTCATTTCATCCGTCATGGAAAGCCGGATCAAATGTTCCTCGCGCCTTTTTTCGTTTTCCACGTTTCGGGTTGTGTAAATCACAACATTCGGCAAGCCATCCGGCGCAGCGTCAACGGTAATGTACTGGGCCCTGAACCAGCCTGCCACCACATCGATAAAGTCGCCGCTGATAATCTTTTTGTGCCGGAGCCGCTCCCGTACCGTCGTTATGTTCGTAAAGATCAGGAAATCATCCAACTGGCTGGGCATCACAGTATTTTTCAGCCGCTGGTTCATCAGCGTATGCGTCTGCGCCTTCATGTCGATCCCGTGTTTCTTCTGCTCAACATCCCGCAAGGACATCTCCGTATTATCCACAAAGCTGATCAGATTCACATTGTCGAAGATTTCCACCATGGACTCCAGGACTTCCATTTTTTCATGTACTTCCTGCTTCTGCTCTTTGATCACTTCATTTTTCCGGAAGGTATCCTTAAAATAATTCACGACCAGCTTTACAATCATATAGCCGGAAACAGCCATCACCAGCGTTTCGATGGTAAAGCCCCCCATTACATCCAAAAAATAGGAGAGCGGATTCTCATAACGGGATCCCCGGCCCACATAGTAAGGCGCTGTCATCCACGTCGTCTCAAGCATCAGGATATAGTTCAGACACAGCGTATAGAAATACAGCAACCGGTCACAAAACAGAATGCTCAGGAGAGGCACAAGGAACCACGTGAGATAGATGCTAACATGGCAATACGCCATATAAACGATCAGGATATCCAGTGCGGTAAGCGCGAACACGCTCGTAAACATCGAATTGGGAAACTTCTTCACTGCCGCCAGATGTATGGCTGACATCACGGCAATCAGCAGGGAAATCATACAACAACTGCGAAACGTTATATCCGAAAAAATGCCGGCATCCACGCCTACTGCAATCGCCGGCCCGGCCAGTGTAAAAAGCCAGAGGATCCGGTTCAAGTAGTGGTTCACCCTGATTCGATTGTTTGTCATAAAACTCTGATAGTCCTGGGAAATTACGGGGTTCATTTTCTTATCTCCTGTTAGTTTCACATTTCTGCGAAACTATGGTTTTCTATAACACTCTACTATTATAGCACAAAACAGCCGCAGAAATCTGCGGCTGTATAGAAAAATATATTATTTTTATTCTTACAAAGTGTTCTGTTTGTTCTGTTCTTTTCTCATCTGCTGCTTTTTCTGGTACATCATCGCATCCGCTACGGCAAGCACATCCTCGAAACTGTAATGTTCCTTCGGGTCAAAGCCGACATACGCGCCGGCCACGGAAGGAATCTCCCACGGTTCTTTCTTATCTTTCTTACGCTGTTCCTGCCACGTATAGGTATATAACAGTCTCTTGGCAGCCGTCCGAAGTGAATCCGTTCCTTCCAATACCACCACGAATTCATCCCCGCCAATGCGGTAAACCTGGCATCCGGGGAAACAGTCCTGAATCATTTCCACTACGCCGAGCAGGTAACTGTCGCCCCTCTTGTGACCGTAACGGTCATTGATCAACTTCAGGTCGTTCGCGTCAAACATGACCAGACCAAACACAGCGTTTCCCTCGTGAATTTTCTGATTCAGGTAAGCCTGGGTTTCCAGGAACGAAGTCTTGTTCCGTACTCCGGTCAGCCCGTCCAGATGGGCCAGGCTGTCCATTTTATCCAGCGCCGGGTGCATCGTCCGTTTTTCCATCATCAGGGCCAGATACATGAAGAGGAGCATGATACCAGCCGCCGACAACACAATATTACGGATCAGCGCATTTGTTTCCCGCAACACATCTTCCTCGTTGGCGGTAACCACCAGACGCATGTCATTGATCAGGCTCTTGAAGGCCATCTTCTTTTTCTGACCTTTATAGGTGTAAGTTATCAGTTCCCCGTGACTGGAAAGATCGCCAAGGGCGTTATCCACTTCCGGCACATCTTCCTCATCTTCGGTCAGCAGCGTGCCGTAGCCACGCCGATAATGTTACCGGTTCCGATGGTGGCGGCAAGGGCCGTGCACAACGCCCGAAACGACGAGGTGTCCCCTTCGCCCTGGCTCTTTGCTTTAAAAATAAGCCCTAACGCTTTGGGCAGCCTCGCAACCTGCAAGAATCCCAGACGCAGGCTCAGAAAAACACCGGTCCCCACCAGCAGCACAAGCAGCGGCGGTCCCCAGACAAAACTGTCAATTTCGTTCAACAACTCCAGGTTCATGGTTTCTCCTCCAAGGGTACGTTTGATGGACATCCTCTGTTTATTTCACCAGCGCCGCGCCCATCTCAAATGCCTTTTTGCATTCCTGCGGGAACACCGTTTCGTGACGCGCTTTTTTTGCTTCCGGATCAAAAAGTGTCCAGGGCCAGTCCAGCTTGCTGTAATCTTTCAATTGCAGCGTGTCACCGCTGACAAGGATCTCCGTCGGACCTACCAGAAGGTTCAAGGTCTTGCGATAATTTTCCAGCAACTGGGTATAATACGTATCCGGAGCGTTGCTGGTCATGATCAGCAACACGGGGATCATGTGGGCATTGCAGCAATAGTTTTCCTTATTATACGTAAGGTTCTGGAAAGTCAGACGCTCATACAGGGAACGGAATACTGCGGTCATCTCCGAAAGATACACCGGCGAACCGATGATCAGCCCGTCCGCTTCCCGGATCGCGTCCAGCACCGGGGTCAGCCCGTCACGGCAGATGCAATGACCTTTAAACTTTTCCTTTTTACAGCCGAAACAGGAAATACAGCCGGTGAATTTTTCCAGCCGGTACAAATCAAATTTCTGAATCACCGCGCCGGCAGCTTCCGCGCCTTTCGCCGCTTCCATCACCAGCGTGTCCGTATTCCACCCCTTGCGCGGGCTGGCGTTTACTGCTACGATTTTTTTGCTCATGGATCTCGCCTCCGATAAATACGATTCATTCGTTACGCGCATAAAAATCCCCAACTGTAAAGCCAGGGATTTTATGGGCACGTTATAAGGAAACGCTGATTAAATGAGTTTGTGCGATGACCGAGGGCTTTTTGCGACTGACAAGGAAATGGCCCGAAGGCGCAGCCGTAGCTGCGTTGAGGGACATTGACGCAGTCAGTCACAAAAAGCACCGGTCAGCGTGCAAACGAATTAATCAGCGTT
>JAFSPK010000039.1:0-10974 GCA_017443005.1 Acidaminococcaceae bacterium | reverse complement strand
TTTCCTCACTGTGTGGTTCAAACATATTTAAAGATTAATCAGGAGAGGGGTTTATCATGACAAAGGGAAGATTTGGAATCCACGGCGGACAGTACATTCCGGAAACGCTGATGAACGCAGTGCTGGAACTGGAACAGGCATACGAGTATTATAAAAACGACAAGGCCTTCTGGGATGAGCTGCGCCAGCTGTACCGGGATTACGCCAACCGTCCCAGCATGCTGTATTACGCGGAAAAGATGACAAAGGACCTGGGCGGGGCCAAAATCTACCTGAAACGGGAGGACCTGAATCATACCGGCGCCCACAAGATTAACAACGTGCTGGGTCAGTGCCTGCTGGCACAGCGCATGGGCAAGAAGCACGTCATCGCGGAGACCGGGGCAGGCCAGCACGGGGTGGCCACGGCGACGGTAGCGGCGCTGATGGGCATGGAATGCACTGTGTACATGGGCAAGGAAGACTGCGAACGGCAGGCCCTGAACGTGTTCCGCATGGAACTGCTGGGGGCGAAAGTGGTGCCCGTCACCACAGGAACCGGCACCCTGAAGGACGCGGTGAACGAAGCGCTTAGGGTTTGGACGGCCCGGGTGGAAGATACCTATTACGTGTTAGGCTCCGTTATGGGACCCCACCCGTACCCGGAAATGGTGCGGGACTTCCAGAAAGTCATCGGGGAAGAAGTGAAAGCCCAGCTGCTGGAAAAAGAAGGCCGGCTGCCGGATGCGGTCATCGCCTGTGTAGGGGGCGGGTCCAATGCCATGGGCCTTTTCTACGATTTCATCCCGGACAAGGACGTGCGCCTCATCGGTGTGGAAGCGGCCGGGGAAGGCGTGGATACGGAGCGGACGGCGGCTACCATCGCCAGAGGCTCGGAAGGTATCTTCCACGGCATGAAATCCCTGTTCCTGCAGGATGAATACGGGCAGATCGCGCCGGTGTATTCCATTTCCGCCGGGCTGGACTATCCCGGCATCGGGCCGGAGCACGCGTACCTTCACGACATCGGCCGGGCGGAATATGTGCCCGCTACGGATCGGGAGTCGGTGGACGCGTTCCTGTACCTGTCCAAGACGGAAGGCATCATCCCGGCAGTGGAAAGTGCTCATGCCCTGGCCTATGCCATGAAGCTGGCGCCCACCATGGACAAGGATAAAATCATCGTAGTGAACCTCTCCGGACGGGGAGATAAAGACGTGGCGGCCATTGCCAGATATTTGGGGAGGGATTTGCATGAGTAAGATAGCAGAGGTACTGAAGAACCATAAAAAGATGTTTGTACCGTTCATAACAGCAGGCGACCCGGACCTGGAAACCACGAAGAAGCTGATCCTGGCCATGGAAGAGGCGGGGGCCACGATTATAGAATTAGGCATTCCCTTCAGCGATCCCATGGCGGAAGGCCCGGTGATCCAGGAAGCCGATATCCGGGCTCTGAACGCAGGTACTACCACGGACAAGGTCTTTGATATGATCAAAGAGGTGCGGAAGGAGACCGATATACCACTGGTGTTCCTGACTTACGCCAACCCGATTTTCCACTACGGCACGGATAAATTTTATGCCCGCTGTGCGGAAGCCGGTGTGGACGGGACTATCGTGCCGGACGTTCCCTATGAGGAACGGGGCGAACTGGAAACAGCCTGCGAAAAGTACGGCGTGGACCGTATTACCATGATCGCACCCACATCGGAAGACCGGATCCAGCAGATTGCCAAAGATGCGAAAGGGTATGTGTACATTGTTTCCAGTTTGGGCGTGACCGGTGTTCGCAGCGAGATTACCACGGATATCGGAACGATTTACAAAAAAATCCGGGAAGTGACGGATACGCCGGCTGCCGTGGGCTTTGGTATTTCCACCCCGGCCCAGGCAGCAGAGATGGCCCGGCTCAGCGACGGAGCCATCGTGGGCAGCGCTATTGTGAAAATGATTGCAGAGTACGGCAGGGACTGCGTGGAACCGGTCAAAGAATATGTAAAGAAGATGGCGGACGCAGTGAAACGCTGTGAATTTTTAGAATAAAAATGACTCAGGAGGAATGAAACATGGCAAAGAAAGCACCCCACAGATTATATTTAACGGAAGAACAGATCCCCACAGCGTGGTATAACCTGCGGGCGGACATGAAGGAAAAACCGGAACCCATGCTGAATCCCGCAACGGGAAAACCGGTATCCGAGGAAGACTTGTATCCGGTTTTCTGTAAAGAACTGGCCCATCAGGAGATGGATAACGATACCCAGTATATCGAGATTCCCCCTGAAGTGCTGGAGATGTACAAGAACTACCGTCCGTCCCCGCTGTGCCGCGCCTACAATCTGGAAAAAGCGCTGGATACTCCGGCAAAGATTTACTATAAATTTGAAGGCAACAACACGTCCGGCAGCCACAAGCTGAACAGCGCCATTCCCCAGGCCTATTATGCCAAGAAGCAGGGACTGAACGGTGTGACCACGGAAACCGGCGCCGGTCAGTGGGGCACAGCCCTTTCGGAAGCCTGCTGCTATTTCGGCCTGCCCCTGGAAGTTTTCATGGTGAAGGCTTCCTATAATCAGAAACCGTTCCGCAAAGCAATCATGCAGACCTTTGGGGCCAGCGTGGTAGCCAGTCCCAGCAATACCACCAATGCAGGCCGGGCGATCCTGGCGGATAATCCGGATAACCCCGGCAGCCTGGGCTGCGCCATCTCCGAAGCGGTGGAAAGGGCTGTTTCCGGTGACAATGTAAAGTATGTACTGGGCTCTGTGCTGAACCAGGTGCTGCTGCACCAGTCCATTGTGGGTCTGGAAAGCGCTAAGGCGATGGAGCTGCTGGATGAATATCCCGACGTAGTGGTTGGCTGTGCCGGCGGCGGTTCCAATCTGGGAGGTCTCATTGCGCCCTTTGCCAAAGACAAGCTGCAGGGGAAGGCGAATCCCCGTCTGGTAGCCATCGAGCCGGCTTCCTGCCCGTCCCTGACCCGGGGCCGTTACGCCTATGACTTCTGCGACACCGGAAAAATTACGCCCATGGCGAAGATGTATACCCTGGGCTGTACTTTCACCCCGTCCCCCATCCATGCGGGCGGGCTGCGTTACCATGGAATGGCGCCCATCCTGTCCAAGCTGTACCATGATGGCTACATGGAAGCCAAAGCCGTGGTACAGACCAATGTGTTCGAAGCGGCGACGCTGTTCGCCAAATACGAGAGCATTCTGCCTGCGCCGGAATCCGCCCATGCGATTCTGGGCGCCATTGAAGAAGCAAAACGCTGCAAGGAAGAAGGCCGCAGTGAAACCATCCTGTTCGGCCTTACCGGTACCGGCTTCTTTGATATGCTGGCATATGAAAACTACCAGGCCGGCAATTTGAACGACTATATCCCCACAGACGAGGAACTGGCGGTGAGCATGGACCGGCTGCCCAAGATTCCGGGAATACAGGAATAATTGAGTATCATAAATATTGAGACCAATACTGCAGCAGGAGGTCGGGCAGATGCCTCCAGGCTGCCTGTCAGATAAGGAATCGGATGCGCCCGGTTTTGTTTCATTAAGCAGAGACCGGGCGTTTTTATTGACGCTAAAGCCCCAAAAACAAATCAGCCCCGCAGTAATCTGCGGGGCTTTTTGGAGAAACAGAAGTCATTTTATTTGACAAAAACAAATTTTTATGTTACATTGTCAACCTAGTAAGGGAGTAGTCAGCACGTTTTTCGTGCGGGATATCAACAGACTGGAGCAATCCTGGTATCACCTTAATTGGCGAGACTTATCTGCAGCGGGTGGATAAGGATCGTCTTTTTTTATTCACCGCTGAATAAAACATCACGGGGGAAAATAACCATGACGCTTTTGGAATTGTTACTTCTGGCTGTAGGATTAAGCATGGACGCGTTTGCGGTTTCGATTTGCAAGGGGCTGGCGATGCGAAGGGCCACATTCAGGGCGGGAATGACCTGCGGCATCTGGTTTGGCGGCTTTCAGGCGCTGATGCCGCTGATCGGATTTTTTCTGGGAATGTTGTTCGCGGACGTCATTCAGGCCATTGATCACTGGGTAGCCTTTATCCTGCTGGGGCTAATTGGCGCCAATATGCTGAAGGAAGGGTTCGCTAAGAAAGAGGAAGGCGAAGCGGACGGAAAAGGCGCGGATATGTCCATGAAAACCATGTTTGTGCTGGCGGTGGCCACTTCCATTGACGCCCTTGCCGTTGGTATTTCCCTGGCAATGGCTGGCAATGTGGATATTTGGACAGCCGTTGCCCTGATCGGTCTCTTTACCTGTTTCTTCTGCACGGCAGGCGTAAAAATCGGCAACGTGTTCGGCAACCGGTTTGAAGATTCGGCGCAGATCGCCGGCGGGGTCATTTTGATTCTCCTCGGCGTCAAAATTTTGCTGGAGCACCTCGGTTACCTGGCGTGACTGTCACTGCGTTGTCATCCCTGGCGTAACAGCCGCTGCGTTGTTGTCCGTCAGGCTGCAGCGGATGGTTGATGCAGACAAAACCGTTGCACGGTTTACGAAAGCGATGAAACGGTTTGCCAACATGAAATAAACAGCCTGGGGAAAACGGCATTGACAATGGATTAGGAGTTTGTTAGAATAGGATATGTTAGCAAATGCTAACATATCCTATTACTATTTTTCAAACTGTTATGGAGGAACTATGTTAACCACTGTCTGTTTCGCAAACTATCACATTGAACCCGGCACCAAATTACGTACCCTCATTGATGTACCGCATACGCTGAACGCGATTCCGGCAACGTTTATCAATGGGAAATATGACGGTCCTACCGTGCTCGTCACCTCCGGCGTACACGGCAGTGAATATCCGGGCATTGCCGCCTCCATGGAGCTTGGCAGGGAGTTGGATCCCAAAGACATCCACGGCTGTCTCATCATCATGCACCCTGTGAATGTTTCAGCTTTTTGGGCGCGCATGGCGGAGACCTGCCCCGAGGACGGGCTTAACCTGAACCGGGTTTTCCCCGGTAATTCCACACTCAGCCGCACCTATAAGCTTGCCGATTTTTTGCTGCATGAATTCATCCTTAAGGCTGATTACTATCTTGACCTGCACAGCGGCGACCTTCAGGAAGATCTGCATCCCTATGCCTATTTTCCCGGAAACGCTTCGGAAGAGGTCAACAAGAAGTCCCGCGAGCTTGCCAGCCTGATCAACGTGGAGTACATGGTGCGTTCTACCGCGACGACGGGCGCGTATAACTGCGCGGCGCTGCACGGTGTGCCCAGCATCCTGGTGGAGCGCGGCGGTACGGGTTTCTGCTGCCGCGAGGACATCGACGAGTACAAAGACGATGTTATGCATGTCCTGCAGCATGTCGGCATGATTCCCGATTACGATCACGGCCATATCCATACATTCACGCCCCAGGAACTGACCAACATCGAATACCTGGAGGCTGCCAGGCCTGCGTGCTGGTATCATGCAAAGCACAGCGGCGAGATGATTGAGAAAGGCGAGCTGTTGGGTTATACTACTGACTTTTTTGGCGAAAAACAGGAGGAATTCCGGGCCAAATTCAGCGGTGTGATGCTTTACATGACTCCGGCGTTTTCCATTACCCCGGGCCGCGTGCTTTGTGCTTACGCAGAGTTGCCCGAGGACTACGTGCCCCAGGCTCCGCACAATCATGTGCACACCCATGCGTTACCGGAAAAGGTGAGTCAATAAGACGGGCTGGTTGGCGTTAAAGCCCCAATCAAAAAACCTCCGGCAGATTTCTCCCAGGAGAAACTGCCGGAGGTTATCTTTTTACTTTTTACATTTTAATCGTCGTCATCTTCCACGACCTGGCCGTAACCCACAAGGATGGTTCCTTTCGGGGCGGAGAGGGCCGGACAGACGTACAGGATGACGCCGGAGATTTCCGCGTAATACTCAGTGATCGTCTGGCCGAACAGATCCGTGGTACGTCCCAGCACCTGACCTTTCTGTACAAAGTCGCCGCTGTGGATGTGGTGGAACCAGCAGCCGGTCTCCATGGATTCCAGATAAATCATGTCCGTGATATCCCGGGGATGGTAATGCCGCGGTTTGACCGGCAGTTCAAACATTTTCAGACGCCGCAGGATGTTGCGGATATCGTCCTTGTAGGCTTCGATATCTTCGTGCAGGCAGAGCCCCGCGCCGCCCCGTTCAATTAAAATGGAGGGCAGGCCGGTGCTGGCCGCGTAGTTGTAGGCGCCGCCGGTAGCCAGGGAGCGGACCATGTATTCCACATCTACTACTTTCGCTATACGCTTGGAGGCCTTCTCCACTTCCGGCGTGGGCTGGCCCGGATAATACACATAGGGATGCAGGCTTTCATGGATATCGCCGCTGTGCATATCCACATAGTAGTCCGCAATGGTGAACAGATTGCTGCTGATGAGGTAGGCGGTCTTGTCCGCCAGGGTGCCCAGGGGGGTGCCGGGGAAGACCCGGTTCAGGTTTTTCCCGTCTTCGGGCACGATGAATTCGCGGCGCGCCCAGAAACCCTGGATATTGACCGGGTGCAGAATAATCAGGCAGCCGCGCACATGCTCCGGCTCAATGTCCCGGCCCAGTTCTATGGCTGCGGCAATGCCCGGATACTCACCACCGTGGATGCCGGCGGTAATCAGCAGGGTGGGACCTTCTTCCACACCGTTGATTACCGTCAGGGGGATTTTCGTCATCGTATCGGGAACCGGTAGCATGGTCCGCAGCTTGGTCCCCCGTTTTATTTCCAGTCCGCAAATCGTCATGTCCTGTGACATTGTAAATCTCCTTTTCTATGGGAATTGATGTGAGTATTATAACATAAAACATCGATTCGTTACAAGATTTTAAAACATTTAATAATAACTATTATTAGTTTTGTTTATTATTCTTTGAATGCATGTGTATAATACACATTATAATGCTAGCGGAATCATGTCCGGGCGATTACATGAACCTGCGTGTCTACTGAATTAACGTATACAAACTTCCTTTTGCCGATAAGACGGGTTCAGAGGGGGATTAAATATAGTTTTCTCTTGCAAAGAATGCGTTGATTTGATATAGTAAGCGTAATAATAATCAATCTTAATAACTTGAATAAAATGATATGGACAATCTTGTTAACGGGGTTTTAAAGGAGTGAAAACGATGAAGAGGAGCTATACAGGCGCAGCGGTTTCCCTGCTTCTGGCAGGAATGCTGACGGTAACGGGCTGCGGCGGAACGGGAAAGAAGCCTGCAGAAAAACCCGGGGAAAAAGCTGCGGCGAAACCGGCGGCCGGACTGACGGTATACACATCCGTTTATAACGGGATGGTACAGGAAATGGCCAAGCCGGTAGTGGAACAGCAGCTGAAGGACGTGAAGGTCAACTGGCAGACGGCAGGCAGTGAAAGTGTGAAGGCAAAACTTCTGGACGAGATGAAAGGCGGCCGGGCAGAGGCGGATCTGGTGATGATCTCGGATCCGGATTTTTACCTGCAACTGAAGAAAGACGGAAAGCTGCTGAACTATAAGTCGCCGGAGTCGGCGGAACTTGCGGAACCTGTGGACTCGGACGGCGCGTTTACGCCCATTCGCATCAGCGCCATGGTGATTACCGTACATAACGACAAGATCAAAGAACCTCCCAGAAGCTGGAAGGATCTGCTGGATCCCAAATATAAAGGAAAGATTGCCATGCCCGATCCGAAAGTCTCAGCAACGGCGCTGGCAACGGTGGCGGCACTGACGGATAAATACGGCTGGGAATACTGGGAGAAACTGAAGGCCAACGGTGTAGTCGTAAGCAAAACGATGGACATGCGTGAAAAGTTTGCGCACGGTGAATATCCCATCACCATTACCATGGAAGAAAGCGCGTTGAAACAGAAATTGGCCCAGGGCGTAAACGCCACCATCATCTACCCGGAAGAGGGCAGCGTGGTGGTACCCGGCTATATCGGCATCCTGAAGGATACGAAGAACCCGGAGGGCGCCAAAAAGCTGGTAGACTGGTGGCTGAGCCGGGAAGGACAGTCGGCTATGAGTCTGGCCTATATGCACCCGGTGAAGTACGGGGTGAAAGAACCCGTCGGCGCGCAAAAACTGGTGGACCTGCGGATACATTCGCTGTCGGTTAACTGGAACCGGCTGGCGGTTGAAGAAAAGCAGGTTAAGGAAAAATTTGCCGCTATCATGAAGTGATAACGGTATGTTTTGCCGCAGATTATTCTGCGGAACAAACCCGGACTGCGGTGCGTTTCTGGCCGCAGCCCATGGTTGTACATTCAGAAGGAACTCAGGTGACTCATTTTGGCTAAAACCCTTGATCTTACCAACGGCCCCATCGCGCGCAAACTGCTGCTGTTTGCGCTGCCCCTGCTTGGCGCCAGTCTGATTCAGCAATTATATACCACTGTTGACATCCTTTTTGTCAGCAATTATCTGGGCACGGAAGCTTCGGCAGCGGTGGGGGCCAGCGTACTGCTGAACTCGGCCCTCGTAAATCTGTTTACGGGCATCAGCATCGGCGCCGGCGTGGTCATCGCCCAGGCTTTTGGCCGCAAAGATGAAGTGCAGCTCAGTAAATCCATCCATACGTCCATGATGCTGGGCCTCATCGGCGGTGCGCTGCTGACCGTTATCGGCGAAGTGACCGGATCTGCTTTTCTAAACGCGGTCAACACACCGGCCAGCATTTTTCAGGACGCCCTGGACTATGTGCAGGTTTTTTTCCTGGGGCTGACCTTTATGCTGGTCTTTAATATGGCGGCCGGCGTTATGCGGGCGCTGGGCAATTCACAGACACCCATGCTGATCCAGCTGGTGTGCGGCATCATCCACGTAGTGACCAATTACCTGTTTATTATGTATATGAAGAACGGTATTCTCGCGGTAGCCTGGTCGTCGGTCCTGTCCCAGGTGCTTTCGGCCATCATTGCCATATATTACCTGCTCCACGATGGCGTCATCAGCATCCCGAAGCTGGCCGTTGACCGGCCGCTGATGCGGGAAATCATCCGCATCGGTCTGCCTGCAGGCCTGCAGGGTGTAGTGGTGACCCTTTCCAATGTATTCGTACAGTATTTCATCAACGGGTTCGACGTGGTGGCTATCGCGGCCTTTACTGCCTACTACCGTATCGAGCTGCTGTTCTATATGCCGCTGGTCGCCCTAGGCCAGGCCATGATGACCTTTACCGGACAGAATGTGGGGGCCAGACTCTATGACCGGGTAAAGAGCGGCTTGCGTACGACGCTGATTTTCGGCGTGGGTTATTCGCTGGTGCTGGCGGCCATCCTGCTTTACTTCGGGCGGGAGACCTTCGGTGTCTTCTACTCCGATCCTGCCGTCATAGACATGGGCGTCACCATTATCTGGGTCTCGTTCCCGTTCTATTTCTTCTATGTATTTCTGGAAGTCTTTGCGGATACCCTGCGCGGGGGTGGTCTGTCGGACGTACCCATGTACATCGTGCTGTTCAACCAGTGCCTGCTGCGTACGGCCATCCTGTTCGGGTTTATGCAGCTGGCTCACGACATCCGCCTGCTGGCGGCCGTGTACCCCATAACCTGGGGAACGGCCGGCGCCATGCTGTACTGGTATTACCGGAAGGGCACATGGATGAGGCAGCCCCCGGTGTAACAAAGCTTCATTTACCGGGTGTTTCCTGCAGGTCAGTTTTCGGAATGCAGGAACAATAACAGAATGATATTAATAATAAAAATTACTAATAAGCATGATGAATATATTGACATCTTATTTTCGATATGATAGTATAAGCAAAGATAAGAATTAGCGCTTGCTAAATCCGTGATGGCAGGATAAAACCTAGGAATCAGCTGAAAGAAACGGGACTTTACCTGTCGGATGCAAGAAAATGAAAACAGGCTTTTGGGTGAAATTTTACTTTTTATTTCACCATTTTATTTAATATCTAACTTGGAAAGGAAGGAACTCTATGAAAAAATTATCTAAAAAATCCGCAGCGTTATTGGTAGCAGGTCTCGTTACCTGTGGACTGCTGGCCGGTTGCGGCGGCGGTGACAAGAAGGCTGATTCCGGCAAAGACGGCAAGGGTGCTGTTAAAGTACTGAACTTTGGCTGCCAGATGTATTCCGACGGTCTGATCGATCCGACCCTCCAGACCAACACCGCCTGGAATGTAAGCCGCTTTGGCATCGGCCAGACCCTGTTCAAATTTGATGACAACGTAAAAGCCGTTCCGCAGCTGGCAGAATCCGCTACTCCCAGCGACGGCAACAAGACCTGGACCTTCAAACTGAAAAAGGGTATCAAGTTCAGTAACGGCGTTGAAATGACGGCTACCAAGGTTAAGGAATCCCTTGACTGGGTACGTGAAAAAGGCGCCAAGGGTTCCACCAACCCCACCAAGTTCCTGGATGCCAAGGCTGTCGTAACAGCTGACGATAAAGCCGGTACCATCACCATTAAATCTGAAAAGGCCTATGCCAATATGCCCGCAAGCCTGGCCGACCCCGCAATGTGCATCTTGGATTACACAGGCTCCAAAAACCCGAAAACCGGCATTATCGGAACCGGCCCTTACATGGTTAAGAGCTTTAAGGATCATGTAGGCTATGAACTGGTTGCCAATCCCCATTACTGGAATGGCAAGGCTCCGTATGAGACCGTTAACATCCTGTTCATGGGCGATGCTTCCGCCAAGGCTAATGCGCTGCGCGCCGGTCAGATCGACCTGGCTGAAAACATCATGAACGTTGCGGACCTGAAGGCCCTGCAGGCTGACAAGAAATTCACGGTTCAGGTTACGGCAGGCACCCGTTGCGGTTTCAGCTGGATGAACATGAAGGAAGGCAAGCCCCTGGCTAACAAGGCGCTGCGTCAGGCTGTGCTGAAAGCCATCGATTATAAGACCATCTGCAAATCCAACACCATCGGCGGTCTGTATACTCCCGGTCCGTCCGTTATCCCCAGTTCTTTGGGCATGGGTTTTGATAAGCTGAAGAATCCCTATGAATACGATCCGGAAGGCGC
>JAFSPK010000038.1:0-7653 GCA_017443005.1 Acidaminococcaceae bacterium | reverse complement strand
TGTTCAGCTGTACGATGAGTCGAAACCTGAGAAGGATATCCACACTATGGATGTGATCGCAATCCGGTTCTTTGGCAATGTATTTGCTGTTTTTTTGGATAACCTGGATGAGGATACGGCAAAACCCTGGTATGAGCGGTTTTATGATGATGAGATACCGGCTTTTGAGTGCGATGGTTATGAACTGCAATTTGATAATCCGGAATATGCGCGGGAAGTGTATGACGGGTACAGAAGCCAGACGCCGGTAACGCCGTTTGAAGGCACAGATACCCTGACAGCTGCCCGCCATCTGATTGCTGCAAAATGCGGAGATGTAGGAGTCGTTGCCGGTGGCGACCGGATGAAGGTCGTACGCAGAAACGGTTCAATATCGGAAGAAGAGATAGAGCCTTTGTCGAGGAAATGGTGGGAGTATTGGAAGAAATACTGGCGGGTAAGGGGAACACATGACGCCTTACCGAAAGACCGGGCCTGCGAAGTGACAATTCCTGTGGATACGAAGGATCTGCAGGGATTTGGTGATATATAAAGACAAATTCATATTTTCCTCAACAGCCGTGGTGATGACGAAATTTTCTGTAATTGTTGGACATTTGCAAATTTTCTGTTATAATAAGAATGTACTATAAAAGTACAGTTTCTTTAATTCCCAATGGAGGTCCTGAAAATGCCAATTACCGCAGATACTTCTGCGTTTTTTTGCTATAATTAAAAATAATAGTTGTTTTTCTAACAGCCGTAGATTTTTCTGCGGCTGTTTTCAAAATTATTGAAGTTTGACAGATAACAGCTGATTGAAAAAGAGAATCAATAAAGGTATAATAAAGTAATCGGATTATTCCGCGGTATTAAAGAATCCAAAGTTTATGAAAAGACATCAAAGCGTGTTAAACGGATGATACTTATCGAGGTAGGTGCTGTGGACGAGAGAGACTGGCAGATTATCAGCCTGCTGTATAAGAACAAAAATATTACCAAAACAGCGAATAATCTTTATATTTCTCAGCCTGCGCTGACGGGACGCATCAAGCAGATTGAACAGGATTTAGGCGTTTCCATACTGACCCGTTCCAATCGCGGAGTTGAATTTACGCCGCAGGGCGTTTTTGCGGCTGAATTTGCCAACCGTCTGCTGGAAGAGATTTCAAACTTTCGGGAAAACCTGAGCGGGTTGGGGAAGGACGTAGCCGGCGTCATAAAGATTGGCGCTACCAGCATTATTGGCAGATATTATTTGCCTGCCCTGCTGGATGATTTTAACAGGAAGTATCCGCTTGTGAAATTTAACATCAGCATTCATCCGTCAGCGGAACTGCTGAAAATGCTGAAATCGGATATCGTTGATTTTGGTATCGTGAAGCATTGCAAGGGCTTTGAGGGAGAGGAAAAGAGACTGTTGACAACATATAATGTAGTCATTGCGAACAGCGCTCCCTTTGAGATGAAAGACTTGCCGGATATGCGGCAGATTTCCTATCCGTATGAAGATCAGTACCGGGAACTGCTGAGAAGATGGTGGAATGATAATTTTACGCGGCCGCCTAAGGTCACGAGCAAGGTAGCGAATCTGGATTTGTGTAAAGAAATGGTGTTCAACGGGTTGGGGTTTAGTGTGTTGCCGGAAATACTGATTCCGGAAAGCCCCGTTCCTTTATATACAAAAGAAATGCTGTTTAAAGATGGTTCGCCTTTTGAACGGAAAACATGGCTGGCCTGTAAGAAATCACTCTTGCGCCGTCCGCTGCCAAAGTTGTTTTTCGATTTTGTAACGGCTTCAGATTTTAAATCTTACCTTAGATCCAGAAACAGAAAATAAATCAGGTATCCGCTTTTATGCAGATACCTGAAAGTATAATTTCAATTAATATTTTACCAGTTGTAAAAACGAAGAAAACTCATTGGATTTAATGAAAGCATAAAATTCTTTTGCAACTTTATATGGAAGAAAACACGGCTTTGGTATGCCAAAGCCGTGTTTTTATTACGGTTACCACAGTCCCAGCATTTTCCAGAAAGCGAGACCGACAGTCATATATACGATTACATTAAATCCGTTCATAATGGCACCTAACGTCCACCAGGTTTTCTGGGGAACATAGCCTGTACCGAACATAACAGGACCAACCGCGCCGCCGTAATGGGTCAGCAGGCAGCCGAAGGCGCTGGAAGCCGCAATCAGCAGGGCCAGGGGCAGAGCCGGGGCTTTAGCCAGCAGGCCGACTGTGAACAGAACCGGAACAAAGGCTGCAACATATGCACCCATGGAGGCGAACACGTAACGCACCAGTACGGAAACAATCAGCAGCGCACCCAATACCACGATAGGATTCAGGCCGGCGAAGCTGAAAGATTCGCCGAAGACCTTGGCCAGCCAGGTGAAGAACTTGGCTTTGGCAAGAATGCCGGACAGGCCCATGACAGCGCCGTACCAGATCAGGGTGTTCCAGGCGCCGTTATTGTTCAACACGTTTTTCCAGTCGATCAGGCTGAAGATGGACGCTGTTGCAAAGAACAGAAGGGCGATGGCGGTAGCGCCGACTTTGGTAATGCTACTGGTGGCCCAGCCGATGACTGCCAGTACGAAAAGCGCTAACAGGATCTTTTCTTTCCCGGACATGGGTCCCATTTCTTTCAGGCCTGCCTGGGACAGTTCTTTGTGATTGGGAATATCTTTGATTTCAGGCGGGTACAGTTTGTACAGGATCAGGGGGGCTACAAAGCAGACTAGCAGGGCAGGAACCGACATGTACATAAACCACTGGGCCCAGCTGATATCGACCTTTAAGATGTCTTTTGCAAAGCCTGCCGTCATGATGTTGGGGGCGCAGGCCGTCAGGAATACGGCAGAGGTTGACAGGCTGATGGTATAACCGGCAATGGTGATGTAGGAACCGATTTTTCTTCCTGTTTCACCCGGTTCGGAACCTAACGTCATAGCAACATTACGGAATATCGGGTAAACGATGCCGCCGGAACGGGCTGTGTTGGACGGGGTAGCCGGGCTCAGGATCAGGTCGGTGATCATTTGGCCGTAAACCAGCCCCAGAGCGGATTTGCCGAACAGCCCGATCATCCAGTAGGCAACGCGCTTGCCGAGACCGGTGTCAACAAAAGCCTGTGTAATTAAAAACGCGGAGAATACCAGCCAGACAGTACCGTTGCTGTAGCCGCTCAATAACTGGCCGATGGGAACGACGAAAGAACCAAAGGCGATGACTGTAAGCATCGTTACCGCTACGCCTGCGGGCTGTACAACCAGCCCTATGATGGCAGCGCAATATACAGCGAAAATTTTCCAAGCTGCGGGGGTTAAGCCTGCCGGGACGGGACTCATTAAGATACCGGCGGGAACTAAGAATAATACTAACCAACGTAACCAGGCCATTTTTACACCTCTTTCTTAAAACTGATTGATCCCTCAATACTTTTTGCCGTTAAAACGTGATATCTCTGTATACGACTTCGCCTTTGCATAATGTCAGCACTGGCCGGAACAGCCGGTTCCCGGTTCGCTTTGCGCCGGAAGTATCGCTGAAGGTAACGGCATGATCTTCCAATGTGAATATTGCCACATCTGCCAGCGCTCCTTTGCTGAGCGTGCCGGGCTTTTCTCTGCCGTTCATTAGTTTACCGGGATTCTCAGTGCAACGTTTTACGATATCACAGATGCTCATTCCCAGCATCAGGTATTTGGACATTATATAAGGAAGACCGAACACGGGATCCTTAAAGATGGTCTTGCTTGTCAGGTCGGTGGAGATAATATCTGGCAGGAATCCGTCAGCCATAGCTTTTTCCGCAACTCCGAAGTTCCAGTGGTTGCCGCCGTTGGCAGCATCCATGATAACGCCCCGTTTCTGCGCTTTTTTAACAGCATCCAGCACTTTGCCGTCTTCGCCGATAATGGAATTTCCTGTTCCGTGATAACAATGGGCAAGGACGTCGCCTTTCCGGAGAACAGAAGCGACTTCTTCCATATTCTTCTGGGGGTTTGTAACGTGGACGCACAGGCGGGTATCCAGTTCCCTGGCCAGCGCCGCAGCCTGTTCAAACACACTGAAGGGCAGGTCCCCCATGATGGGTTTGCTGATACGGATCTTCAATCCCTGCAGGATATCGGGATATGTCTCCAGAGCCTGTCTCAGCTTTTCTTTATCCCAATGCTTCGGATTAAAGTCTTCGTGGAATTTCATTGTGGGCATGCCGCTGGGGCAGAGATTGATATATCCCTGGACATTCATGATGGAGCGGTTTATCACATCTGCGATGAATGTCTTAATGGTGCTGATACCCGCGCTGCCGGGATCCACAACAGAAGTTACGCCCTGGCACAGCAGGTTGCTGTCCGGATCGATGCCGATTTCCGTACTGTTGGGAAATACGTGGGCATGATAATCGATGAGACCCGGGAACACGTATTTGCCAGCCGCGTCGAATTCCAGGTCGACAGTTTTTACGTCAGCTTCCGCTGCAATTCTTCCATTGCTGACGTAAACATCTGCAATCCCGTCAACCTTGTTGGCCGGATCAATTACGTGCCCGTTGCGGATGACGATGTTTCTCTGCATCTGGTTTCCTCCTTTTCATCATGGTAGTTTTCCAGTTTCTGGTTAGAGCGAATCAATCGCTGTTTGTCTGTCTCAAGTATAATGGCTTTTAAAATGTTTGGAAAATACCAAAACGCTATGCTGGGCATAAGGAAAATTTATGATAGAATTCTTTCCGGTCATAACTTTTTCTGATACCCAGCATTTTAATTTTGTATTTTTCAACCATTGTATTTGCGGCTATACTGAAACCAGAAACAATGCCGCCATGAAAACAGACAAGCGGCACGATGTGAAACGGATAAATCAAAAAACGAAAGGAGAGTAACTCATGTCATTCAATTTGGTAAAGAAAGTCCGCCTGTGCGAAGTGGGCCCCCGTGACGGGATTCAAAGTGAAAAGGTGTATCCCGATACACTCCAGAAAGTGGAATTGATTAATGCAATTGCAGACGCGGGGTTTCCTGTCATTGAAGTGGGAAGCTTTGTCAGCCCGAAAGCGGTGCCGCAGACTGCGGACACCGACGAAGTGTTCAAAAGAATTGTTCAAAAGGAAAACGTGGAATACAGGGCGCTGATTGCCAACGCCAAGGGTGTTGACCGGGCAGCGGCCTGCGGCTGTAAAAAAGTAAAGCTGAATGTGTCGGCCAGTGTTTCCCATAATCTTGCCAACCTGAACTGCACACCGGAGGAAAGCGTCGCAAGATTCGCGGAGTGCGTGGACAAAGCAGGCGCTGCCAATATCGGGATCTCCGGATCCATCTCCATGGCATTTGGTTCTCCCTGGGACCGTGATATTCCGGTTTCCGTTCTTAAGAATATCGTAGAAGCGTATCTGAACGTAGGGATTGATGAAATCAGCCTTTCGGACGCATCCGGCATGGCATACCCGACACAGGTCTATGAAATTTGTACGGAAATGAAAAAGGCTTATCCTCAGGTTAACTGGTGGCTTCATTTCCATAATACGAGAGGGTTGGGCCTGTCGAATATCATCGCAGGGATGCAGGCAGGGTTCACCCAGTATGATTCCAGCTTTGCCGGCGTGGGCGGCTGTCCTTTCGTACCCGGCGCGGCAGGTAATGTGACAACAGAAGATTTGGTCCACATGCTCCATGAGTGCGGAGTGGAAACCGGCATCGACTTAGATAAGATGATGGCAATCGGCCGTCAGGTCGTAGAAATCATCGGACACAAAACCGACAGCTTCCTGCTGCGGGCAGGCAAGAGAAGCGACCTGATCCGCGAGCTCCCCAAAGGACAGTTAAAGAATAATACGCAGAAATAAAACGGTTCGTTCCCTGAGCATATAAGACCTTGCGGTATAAAGAGCAAATGAATTTAAAAGGTATGACAGATTGTTAAAGGAGGATCATCTGATGAAAAGAGCAGCATTGGAAGGCGTACGGGTATTGGATATTGCAACGGTAATCGCAGCTCCCTGGGCGGCAGGGATCATGGCAGATTTTGGAGCGGAAGTTATTAAGATTGAAATGCCGGGCCGCGGCGACACGTCCCGCGGCATGGGCCCGCTGAAAGACGGCGTAAGCATCCGCTGGCCGGCATTAGGCAGAAACAAAAAAAGCATCACTCTGGATTTCCATTATGAAGAAGGTAAGAAAATCTTCCTTGAACTGGTGAAAAAAAGCGACGTTGTCATTGAGAATTTCAAAACCGGCACGCTGGACAAATGGGGCATTGGCGTGGATGTTATGCGCAAAGCAAATCCCGATATTATCGTGACCCATGTGACCGGTTACGGACAAACCGGACCCAATAAGAATCTGGCGGGACTGGGCATGCCCCTTCAGGCGTTTTCCGGTATGACATATCTCTGCGGTTATCCTGACCGTCCGCCGGTACAGGGCCCGCCCATGCCGCTGGCTGATTACGTAGCCGGACTTTATGCCGTAATCGGAACTATGATGGCGCTGTATCATCGCGACTTCCTGAAAGGGAAACCGCAGGAAGTGGATATCAGTTTATATGAAGGGCTGTTCCGGATGGAAGAAAGCTTTGTGGCTCAGCTGGATATTCTGGGTGTCAACAAGGAACGTACTCCGGTTTCCAGCGGCGCGTCCTGTCCCATCGGCATTTTCAAGACCGGGGATAACCAGTGGATGACTCTCGTGTGCAGCACCAATCCTGTGTTCGACCATCTGTGCGACGCGATGGACCGCAGGGACTGGCTGCCTAAGTATGCGAAAGCGAAAGACCGTCTGGCAGACCCGACGCCGATTATGGACGCCGTAACCAGGTGGATCGGCGAACAGACCTGGGAAGAAGTGAAAGCCAAATGCGATAAAGCGGGCGTTCCTGTCTGCAAAGTCATGAGCATGAAGGACATCTTTGAAGATCCGCAGTATGCAGCGCGCAATGATATTTTGGAAGTGCCCTGCGAAGAATTCGGAACCATCAAAATGCCGGGCATATTCCCCGTGCTGACGGAAACCCCCGGCGAAGTGAAGTGGGCTGGACCGAAATTAGGCTCTTACAATGAAGAAATTTACAAAAACATTTTAGGCATGACAGATGAGGATCTTGCCGGTTTGAAAGAAAGAAAGATTATTTGATTTTATCATAAAAAGGGAGGGGCATCATCTTGAAAATTCATGAGTATCAGGCAAAGCAGATCATGAAGATGTACGGCATCAGCGTGCCCAACGGCAGCCCGGCTTTCAGTCCGGAAGAAGCGGCCCGTATCGCCAAAGATTTTGACGCGCCGATCGCCGTCGTTAAGGCACAGATCCACGCGGGCGGCCGCGGTAAAGCGGGCGGCGTGAAGCTGGCTCACAACATTGATGAAGTAAAATATTATGCTTCCCAGATTCTGGGCAAGGTGCTGGTAACCCATCAGACCGGTCCGGAAGGGAAGATGGTCAACCGGTTGCTGGTAGAAGAAGGCAGCAACATTGAAAAGGAATATTATCTTGGCTTCGTTATTGACCGTGAAACCGCGAACGTGGTCATGATGGGCAGCTCCGAAGGCGGCATGGAAATTGAAAAAGTGGCGGCCGAGATGCCTGACCGCATTTTCAAGGAATACATTGATCCTACTATCGGGCTGATGCCTTTCCAGACCAAACGGATGGCTTACAACTTA
>JAFSPK010000037.1:0-19712 GCA_017443005.1 Acidaminococcaceae bacterium | reverse complement strand
TATTGCAGAAGTTTTTTATCCGGGAAGTGTTAACCTTGTTTCTATTTGCAAATATGAAAGTTCGCATGGCGGTTATGTCAGTTACCAAAAGATTAATGAATATGCGAAAACAAGCGACGTATTGGAAAAAGTAGTAATGCGTAGCCTGGGCGGGAAAGCTGCAATCGAGGTTGTATGCGGTCAGGTTTGTGTTGGCTGTACTGATGATGTGGTAGATGCTTTTTGTCTTGTATCTAAACTTGTAGACGATTTTTGTGCTTATGGTTTTGAAACATTTACACAAAGACAATCATCGGAGTGGCTTCTTGCTAAAAATAATCAGCTTGTCTCAAAAGAAGTGAACCGGTATTACCAGCAGACAAAAAGAATTTTAGTTGAAAACCGGGAGTTCTTGGATAAGCTGGCCGAAGCACTGATGGAAAAGAAGACGTTGTTGCAAAAAGATATTAAGGAAATACGGGCGACTTTGTGAAATAAAGGAACTATAATGTGAGTTCGGCTTTCACAAATTATCTTTCATATTTCCAATATGGTTTTTTCATATGTCGTGTGATTAAAAGTATCGTTTGCCCCGTAAGGATAAAATATCGTCAATGCGCCTCCGGCGCGTCAAAACCCAATATGCACTCCGCGCATCCCAGCGCTTCGTGCATGCCAAAAGTGCTCGCGCGTCAAATATAATAATAAGCCACTAAGCCAATAAGCATATAAGCATTTAAAAGCATATAAGCTTATAACCCGAATGATAAATGACAAGGAAATGATAAATGATAAATGATAAATGAAAAAAACCATGACAAGAAAAACCAAGATGGTTACCACGTAGACAAAGACAAACAATCCTTACATGCTATCAGTTTAACAGACATACCAAACAGTCAGGTTATTTAACTATAAAGCCTTGCGCCGGGAAACCGCATAATAAGGGGATTTTTGTAAAAATCCCGGTCGGAAAAACGACCGAAACACTTCTTGAATATCCAAATTCTCAGGTGATGCGCCAGTATTTTGGCGCTTTTTTCTTTAACTTAATTGGTTTTTTGCATAAAAAATACAGCCCTGTCACAGGGCTGTCACGCTGCTATGTCACGCTATGTCACGCTATGTCACGCTATGTCACGCTATGTCACGCTGCGTTACATAGTGTCCCCATCATGTCCCCGGATTGTCCCCGATTTGTCCCGGGGACATGTTTTACGATGTCCCCATTTTATTACCGGTAACGGAACAGGTAATGTTATCCTAACGCTACGTCAAGTACCATCATCAGGGAAAATCCCATGGCGAATGCAATGGCCCCGATATCCGAGTGCTGCCCCTGGCTCATTTCCGGAATCAGTTCTTCGACTACTACATACAGCATGGTTCCGGCAGCAAATCCCTGAAAGTACGGAAGGAAGGGAACCACATAGCTCACTGCCATAATCGTCAGGAAGGTACCGATGGGTTCTACGATACCGGACAGACTTCCATACAGGAATGCTTTTCCGTTGCTTACCCCTTCGGCCCGCAATGGCAGGGAAATAATAGCGCCTTCCGGAAAATTCTGGATGGCTATACCTAACGCCAGCGCCAGTGCGCCGGTCTGGGTAATGCCGCTGACCATCTGGGATAAGAGACCTGCGTAGACAACACCTACCGCCATTCCTTCCGGAATATTGTGCAGCGTCACCGCCAGTACCAGTTTTACCGTGCGCGACAGGGAGCTGGACATACCTTCGGACTCTTTGCTTTCCCTGTGCAGATGGGGGATGATGTGATCCAGCAGCAGGATAAACAGCACGCCAAACCAGAATCCGATCAACGCCGGCAGAAACGCCAGTTTTTCCATAGCCTTTGACTGTTCCATGGCCGGAATAATCAGGCTCCAGATGGAAGCAGCTACCATGACCCCGGCAGCGAAGCCTGTGAAGGCGCGCTCTACCTTCCAGTGCAGGTTACCCCGAATAAAAAATACACAGCCGGCTCCCAGCGTTGTTCCCAGAAAAGGAATCAGGAGGGCCTGTAACATTTCAGTTGGCATAATTTACCTCTTCTTGCAATTATGTACTAATTATTATACTCAACTTTTATAATAAGGTAAATAGTTTTTTCCTGTTTCTGAATTTGCCATCACGGACGGTTTTTATCCTTGCATTTCGGTTCGGACAAGAGTATAATTCATTCTTGTGCGGGAGAATTTCATGTCATGGTATCAAAGGTGTCATGACATGCAGCTCTCCCTTCGTTTTTTGTCGCAACGATGCGTCATAAATTTAGGTTTTAAGGAATCAGGATTCGTTTGCCTATACTCCTGACGGGAATCGTGCAAGCGGTTGTTGACTGCCGGTTCCTTAATCAAACGGAGGGATACTTATTTCTATTAACCATACGCCGAACCATGCGGCAGATTATCTGGAGCCCCTTACGTTCCACATTATTGATTCGCCCATGGGTTCCGGCAAAAGTTCTGCCCTGATCTGCCACATCCGGGAAAACCGGATGTATCGGGCGGACACTAACAAACGTTTTATTGTTTTTGTTTCTTCCATCAAAGAACGGGATGAACGCTTTCTGCAGAAGCTGGACGCCAAACAGCCGCCTGCCGAACCTTACTGCAAAAGCATTCTGGCACTTATTGCCCGGGGCGACAATATTGTCACCACTCAGTCCCTGTACAACATTTTCAATGAAGAAACCATAGAAGCCTTTCATAAATCAAATTACATTTACACGGCTTATTTCGATGAGATTCCGCCTCTGTTTCAGGGCGCTTCGGGAGGAAAATACCAGCAGAAAGATGCGGGCGTCATTACCCGGTTCGGGTCTAAAGATGTGCAGCTTATGCAGCAGGAGCATTTAATCTTGCAGGAGAATGGGGAAATCCACTATAATCCGGACTGTGAGTATCATCAACATATGCCGGAGCACAAGGTGGAATGCAACGTGTTCGACGCGCTGAGGGAACTGGACAGCCGTTGCAATCTGTATCCCTATGGAAACCGCAGGGGATTCTTTACCGGCATCGTGGCCTTCACCCGCCGGGAACTGTTTTCCTGTTTCAGGGAGTGTTGGTTCAGTTCTTATCTTACCGGCGACAGCATGCTGACCAATTATTGTGTCAAGAACCACATCGACAGAGTCTATTACCATATTGAAGACGGGCGCATCGTCCGTAATCCGGACGGTGCTTACATGGAAACGTACCCGGAAGGGCTGGAGCGTCTGGTAATTTTGGATGACAGCCGTTTCAACATGGAAAACAGTTTATCCAAGGAAGGCTATCGGAAACTGGCCCGAAGCAGAGACAGCGAAGAACTGAAACATCTGCTGAAAGGCATGCGTTACGCCTATGAGTTCATGAAAGAACACGGTGTCCGGAGCAATTCCTTCATCTTCACCACGTTCAAAGACTATAAAGAACTGCTGGCCAGTGACGGCAGGCATTACCCCACCATGAAACGCTTTCTTCCCTGTAATGCCAAGGCAACGAATGAATATCGCAACTGTACCGGTGTGGCTTATCTGTGCAACCGTTACTTTGATGTAAACTGCACCAACTACCTGGCCCGGCTGGCGGAAGAAGAACAGAACCCGGAACTGCGTTTCAACAACGACACCTTTGCTCTCTCCGAACTGCTGCAGTTCATCTGGCGCTCCAACGTACGTGTAAAAGATTCGGACCAGCCTGTTTATGTGTATATTCCGGACCGGCGCATGCGGGATTTGCTGTACGCGTTTATGGAAAAAGCAAAAGTGAATGCATCTGTGAAATAGCAAACATGAGGGGTTTTGCGATGTCTTGCCCGTCACTTATTTTTTGCTAACTTACTTTTCTTATGTTATAATAATATGTCATTTAATAGTAGAAAAATCTGCAGCTTAATCACGCAGCATGAATAAAGGAGAGAAAACTGTGAGCACGAATCTGGATGTAGGTATTGTTGGGCTTCCCAACGTAGGTAAAAGCACGTTATTTAATGCCATCACCAAAGCCGGGGCGGAGGCGGCTAATTATCCCTTCTGCACCATTGAGCCCAATGAAGGGGTAGTGGCGGTGCCGGATGAACGGCTGGACGTACTGGCCAAAATGTTCAATTCCCGGAAAATCACGCCGGCCATCATGCACTTTGTGGATATCGCCGGACTGGTGAAGGGCGCGTCCAAAGGCGAAGGTCTGGGCAATCAGTTCCTGAGCCATATCCGCAACACCGATGCCATCGCTGAAGTGGTGCGCTGCTTTGAGGATGAAAATGTGACCCATGTGGAAGGCAGCGTGGATCCGGTGCGGGACATCCAGATTATTGATACGGAATTATGCCTGGCGGATATTGATACCATTAACAACCGCATGAAAAAAGTGGAAAAGCTGCTGAAAGCCCATGATAAAAAGGCGGCGGCGGAACAGGCGCTGCTGGAACGCGTCGCCAAAGGGCTGGAGGATATTGTGCCGGCCCGCCGGATGGAGTTCACCGAAGAGGAAGAGGCTGCTCTTTACGATCTGCATCTGCTGACAAGGAAACCCATCATTTATGTCTGCAACGTGGCGGAAGAAGAAGCGGCGGATGCCAGCGGCAATCCCCACGTGAAAGCGGTGCAGGAATTTGCTGCCCAGGAGCATGCGGAGGTAGTGGTGATTTCTGCCAAAGTGGAGGCGGAGATTGCGGAACTGCCGGAAGAAGAAGCAAAAGAATATCTGGAAATGGAAGGGCTGACGGAAGCGGGCCTGAACCGTCTGATTAAGGCGGGCTTCAAGCTGCTGGGCCTGCAGACCTATCTGACTGCCGGCGAAATCGAAAGCCGGGCCTGGACCATCAATATCGGCACGAAAGCGCCCCAGGCAGCAGGAAAAATCCATACGGATTTTGAAAAAGGCTTTATCAAAGCGGAAATCGTTTCCTACGACGACCTGGTAAAATGCGGCAGCAAGGTGGCGGCCCGGGAAAAAGGGCTGGTCCGTCTGGAAGGCAAGGACTACGTCATGCAGGACGGGGACGTTGTGGAATTCCGTTTCAACGTATAAGGAGCAGTTCCCGGGGATTGCGGAATTATTCTGATTTTGCAATAACAATTCATTAGCCGTTGGCTTTTAAGGAAGAAGACCATGTTTGACACACACAATCACTGTGAGTTTTCCTGCGATTCGAAAATGACGCTGCAGCAGGCGGCGGACACCGCTGCGAAGCTGGGCATCGGAATCATCCTGACGGAGCACTGGGATTATGAATATCCCACGAATCCGGAGCAGTTCCTGTTCGACCGGGAGGCGTATTTTAAAAAGAACCTGCCCCTGCGCAGCGACAACGTTCTGCTGGGCATCGAAGTGGGGATGCAGCCCCATCTGGCAGAAAAGGAAGACAAAGTGCCGGAAGGCTATCCCTTTGACTTTGTGATCGGTTCCATCCACATGATGAACCGGCTGGACTTGTACGAGGTGACAACGTATAAAGGCCTTTCCAAAGAGGAAACCATGCACGACTTCCTCCGGGACAGCATTCGTTCTGCAGAAAATCACAACAACTTTGATGCTTTCGGGCATATTGATTACATCTGCCGGTACTGGCCCTATGCGGATAAGGAATTTCATATGGAAGAAAACCAGCAGGAGTGGGACAGGCTGTTTACGGTTTTGATTGAAAAGAATAAACCCATTGAAATCAACACACGGCGGCTGGATTCCGAGGCGGCGGTTAAAGCGTTGCTTCCTTTATATAAACGGTATAAAGAACTGGGCGGCAGGTACTGCACGCTGGGCAGCGACGCCCATTACACGGAGCATATTGGCCGGCGTCTGGGTGTAGCGGCAGCTATAGCAAAAGAAGCGGAACTGCAGCCGGTGTATTTTAAAGAAAGAAAAATGATGTTAGACAGGTAGTTTTATGCAAAAGAGTATGACCTCGGGGAACTCCCTGAAACTGTTGCTGACCTTTATGGTGCCGCTGATTATCGGCAACATATTTCAGCAGATGTACAGCATATCGGATATTATAATCGTAGGGCGTACCATCGGTGTCAACGCGCTGGCTTCTGTCGGCGCGGCGGCTCCGATTTTTATGCTGCTGGTCATGATGACCATGGGTATGTCCAACGGTCTGACGGTCATAACGGGACAGTTCTTTGGCGCCAATGATTTCAACAACATGCGCCGCAGTGTGGCTATGAGCATGATGCTCAGCGTTATTTCGGTGATCATTCTGGCTGTTGGCATGTTCATTGTGATTGATCCGCTGTTGCAGATGATGAATGTGCCGGAGGTTTTGTATGAAGACACCCGCAGTTATATCCTGATCGTGGCGGAAGGGCTTTGGGCCATGATGGCCTACAACTTTTTTTCGGCAGTGCTGCGGGCTCTTGGCGACAGCAAGACGCCGGTGGCCTTTTTGATTTTTGCCACCATTATCAACGTGGGGCTTGCCCTGCTGTTCATTTTAAAGTTTGGCATGGGCGTGCCGGGTTCCGCTTATGCGCTGGTCATGGCCCAGGGCATATCCGCTTTCCTGTGCGTCATTTATATGTGGAAGCATTTTCCCATTTTGCGTTTGCAGAAAAGCGACTGGAAATGGGATAACGCATTTGCGATTCAGCATCTGAAGATGGGCCTGCCCATGGCCGGGCAGTTCTCCATTCTGGGCGTAGGCATTCTGCTGATCCAGTCCATCACCAATTCCTTTGGACCCAATACCATTGCAGGATTTACGGCGGCCATCCGGGTGGAGCAGCTGGCCCTGCAGCCCATGGCTTCCTTTGGTATCGCCATGGCGGCCTTCAGCGCTCAAAATTACGGAGCCCGCCAGTTCCAGCGCATCCGGGACGCAGTGAAAAAATGCTCGATGATTGCCATGGCGTTTGCCGTTTGTTCCGGCATCCTGATTTTCTTTTTCAGCGAAAATATCATCGGCGTCTTTATCGAAGAAGGAAACCCGAAAGTCATTGAGGACGCGTTACTGTATCTGAACTGTTCTGTGCCGTTTTACTTTTTCCTGAGCCAGATGTTTATCTACCGCAGCGCGGTGCAGGGCATGGGCGTGGGCAT
This sequence comes from Acidaminococcaceae bacterium, assembly GCA_017443005.1. Lineage (GTDB taxonomy): Bacteria > Bacillota > Negativicutes > Acidaminococcales > Acidaminococcaceae > Succiniclasticum. The sequence goes on along the minus strand of JAFSPK010000037.1, from coordinate 12,700 downwards.
GGTGCCCCTGATTTCATCCCTCATCGAACTGAGTATGCGGACCGGCGTGGCCAAGTTCCTGGCCACGGACTGGGGGTACCGGGGCGTGTGCTACGCCAGCCCGGTGGCCTGGGTGGCAGGGTCCATCTTCCTCTTTTTTGCGTACCGGTATTTTATCAGCCTGTTTGAACGGCTGAACCGGTAAACCAAAAAAAGCAGTTTACATTTTTTTCAAAAAAAGAACACAAAAATGTTATTGCATTCTTGATTGATGTGTGCTATAGTACTTTTGGTCTGAAGGGAGCCGGAAGACATCGCGAGAGTTTTACCGGAAAACCTGAGATACCGTATAACAATACAGTCAGATATCGCTTGGATCAGTAATGACCGGGACGTGACGCAATAGCAGCTTTTGCCGCGCATCCGTTTTCGGGTGCGCGTTTTTTGTTAAGGAAATTCATTTAATCAGCGTTTACTTAATGGGCCACAGCGACTGACACAGGAGGTGCGTACTATGAAGTTAGTAAAAACTGTAGCAGAATTGCAGGCAATTGTGAAAGAAGTAAAAAGGAGCGGCAGGACCATCGGCCTGGTTCCCACCATGGGTGCGTTGCATGAAGGCCACGCTTCTCTGATCAGGGCGGCCCATGCTGAAAATGATTTTACCATCGTCAGTGACTTTGTAAATCCCACGCAGTTCGGACCCACGGAAGACCTGGATGCCTATCCCCGTACGCTGGATCACGATTGCGAGCTGGCGGAAGCCATGGGCGCAGACGTACTGTTTGCGCCGTCTCCGAAGGAAATGTATCCCAGCAAAGACATGACCTGGGTGGAAGTGACCGGAGACATTACCAAAGTGCTGTGCGGCCGTACCCGTCCCATCCATTTCCGGGGCGTGGCAACTGTTGTAAGCAAGCTGTTCAATCTGGCCCAGCCGGATAAGGCCTACTTCGGGCAGAAGGATGCCCAGCAGGCGCAGGTACTGAAACGTATGGTGAAAGACCTGTTCTTCCCGCTGGAGATCCGGGTGATGCCGATTGTCCGGGAAGAGGACGGGCTGGCAAAGAGCAGCCGGAACGTGTACCTGAATCCGGAAGAACGGAAAGCAGCCGTTATTCTGAACCGGGCGCTGAAAAAGGCGGAAGCAGCGTTTGCCGCCGGAGAACGGAACAGCGCAAAACTGGTGGCCCTGACTGCAGACATGATCCGGACCGAGCCCATGAGCAATATTGATTATGTGGAAATGTACCAGCTTCCGGAGCTGACGGAAGCAGAAGCGGAAATCACAACAGACCATCTGCTGGCGATTGCCGTTAAATTCGGAACCACGCGGCTCATCGATAACGTGGTATTGGCTGTAAATAAATAAGAACTATTTCCCGGGAAATGAAAGACCCTCTCATTCGTAATGAGAAGGTTCCAGATTCGCAGATAAAACTGCAGAGGCACGCAGTGTTGTGTTAACAGGAGGACAAATACATGTTATATACTATGTTTCACGGTAAAATTCATCGCGCGGTTGTTACCCAGGCCCGTCTGGATTACATGGGAAGCATAACGATTGATGAAGATTTACTGGAGGCTGCCGGAATTCTGCCGGGCGAGAAGGTGCAGATTGTAAATAACAACAATGGGGAACGGCTGGAGACGTATACCATTGCCGGCAAGCGCGGCAGCGGCGTCATCTGCCTGAACGGGGCGGCTGCCCGTAAGGCTCAGGTGGGCGATACGGTTATCATCATTGCCTATGCGTTGATGGATGAAAAGGAAGCGAAAGCGAACAAGCCGAAGGTCGTCATGGTGGATGAGCACAATCATATTCTCAGCGATATCGGTCAGGAAAAAGAAAAACAGACGGTAGCCGGCGCACTGAAAAAAGCAAAGAAGAAAAAGAAAAAATAAAGGAGAAGCTGATTAATCAGCGTTCCTCAAGTGAAACGCGGGTTCCTGGATTTTCGGGGGCCCGTTTTTGTATCAGTTGTAACATTTTTCAAAAATCATAAAATCTTTCGCAAAAAAATACTATTTTATAATGATTTTGTTTGACAAAAAAATTATCTTTCCATATAATAACTTTAACGTAATTTTAAAATTGTTACATCTGATGAAGGGAAAGAGTAGTCTGTTGCGGCAGGTCCCAGAGAGCCGGTGGATGGTGAAAACCGGTGACGGCGGACAGAGGAAAATCCTCCCTGAAGACTGGCGCTGAATCAGCATTAAGCGCCTGCGTCATTTCCACGTTACAGGAAACGCGTATGTTGGTACGTGGTAAAGTGTCCGTATATTTACGGGAATCAGGGTGGTACCGCGGAGTATTTCCGTCCCTCAGCTTATGTGGGACGGTTTTTTTATATAGTGATAGTTATTTCATGCTGTGAAACGCAGCGGCTGTTGCCGTTTACGTAATAAAAGCTGTAGGAAAATCTCGAAGGATACAGGGGGAGATCAACATGATGAAACAGCATTTGGCTATTCTGTGCGATAATAAACCGGGCGTGCTGACGCACGTAGCCGGCCTCATCAGCCGGAGAGCCATCAACATTGAGTATATTAACGCCGGCTATACGGAAGAACCGGATGTGACGCGTATCAACATCGTCGTATCCGTGGAAGACCAGCGGGCCCTGAACCAGGCAATTCTGCAGCTGGCCCGGCTGATTGATGTAATCAAGGTTGTAAATCTGGACGAGGCGCCGTTCATCAGCTACGAACTGGCAATGATTAAAGTCAGAGTGGGGTCCACACAGGAATTGTCGGATATTGCCAACCTGGCGGATTTGTTCCACGCCAAGATCGTGGACGTCAATCCGGGATCTGTGGTCATGCGGGTCACCGGCAGGGAAGACCATATCGAAGCCCTGCTGCAGATGCTGAAGGAATATGAAATTATTGAAATGGCACGGACCGGACAGATTTCCCTGTCCCGTGGTTCTAACGCAGTAAAAAAGATGTGAGGCTGATCCTTGCGGATATTTTGATTCCGGACTGCTGTCCGGGATATAAAATATAAAGGAAATGCGAATTAAACCGCCTGCATGTCTGCCGTTCGCCAAAAGCTCAGGCCATTGCGCAAATGGGTTTAATCAGCAATTCCGTAACGTTGTTTTCGGTGTATCATTATCATATTTTTAATTAAAAAAGGAGAGATTTATCATGGCAAAAGTGTATTACGATCAGGATGTTAACTGGGACGTTATCAAAGGTAAAAAGGTTGCTATCGTAGGGTATGGCAGCCAGGGACATGCTCATGCGCTGAACCTGAAGGACAGCGGGCTGGAAGTAGTAGTTGGCCTGTACAAAGGCTCCAAGTCCGTTGCCAAGGCAGAAGCTGCAGGCTTAAAGGTTATGACTGTAGGCGATGCAGTGAAATGGGCTGACATTACCATGATCCTGATTCCGGATGAAAAGCAGGCTGACGTTTATAAGAACGAAATCGCGCCGAACCTGAAACCCGGCAGCGCGCTGGCTTTTGCCCATGGTTTCAATATTCATTTCCAGCAGATTATTCCCGCTGCTGACGTAGATGTATTTATGGTTGCCCCGAAAGGCCCCGGCCATCTGGTTCGCCGCGTATTTACGGAAGGCTCCGGCGTTCCCGATGTATTTGCGGTGTATCAGGATGCAAGCGGAAAGTGCTTTGACCTGGCGCTGGCGTATGCCCGCGGCATCGGCGGCACCCGTGCCGGCGTTATCGAGACCACCTTCAAGGAAGAAACCGAAACCGACCTGTTCGGCGAACAGTGCGTTCTGTGCGGCGGCGTAACCGCTCTGATGGAATCCGGTTTCAATACGCTGGTTGAAGCAGGATATCAGCCGGAAATCGCATACTTTGAATGCTTCCATGAAATGAAACTGATCGTTGACCTGATGTATGAAGGCGGCATGGCCAAAATGCGTCATTCCATCAGCGACACGGCGGAATACGGCGATTATCATACCGGCAAAAAGATCGTTACCGATGACACTCGCGCTGCTATGAAGAAAGCGCTGAAAGAAATCCAGGACGGCACCTTTGCCAAAGACTGGCTGCTGGAAAACCGCTCCGCAGGCCGTGCTCATTTCCTGGCAGAACGCCGTATCCATGCGGAAACCCAGCTGGAAGAAGTTGGTAAAAAACTGCGCAGCATGATGAGCTGGCTGCAGGCTCCCAAAGCAGCAGCTCCGGCTCCTGCTAAAAAAGCTCCGGCAAAGAAAGCACCGGTAAAGAAAGCGGCTGTCAAAAAAGCTCCTGCTAAAAAGGCTCCTGTAAAAAAATAATGACCTAAGGTCCGTGTATCATTGAGGTAAAAAACGGAGGGAACGTTTTAACCGCAATGAAATCAACAGTCTGCATTACCCAATAGAAACGGCTGCCGGAGCAGTACCTCCGGCAGCATAACTCTGAAAGAATGAGAAGGTACAGCCCGATGAAACTGAATGGCGCGCAAGTTGTAATTGAAAGCTTAAAAAAAGAAAAAGTAGATGTGGTATTCGGCTATCCCGGCGGCGTGATCCTGCCTTTGTATGATGAAATGTATAAGGCGAAGTATCCCCGGCACATCCTGCCCGGACATGAGCAGGGCGCCGTACACGCGGCAGACGGATATGCGCGTGCCACAGGGCGTCCCGGCGTCTGCTTCGCAACGTCCGGACCCGGTGTATGCAACATGGTTACAGGTATCGCGACGGCCTACATGGATTCTATTCCGCTGGTTGTTTTCAGTGCACAGGTGGCAACCCGGGCCATTGGCAGGGATTCATTCCAGGAAGCGGATATCACCGGTATTACAACCCCGATTACCAAGCATAACTATCTGGTAAAAAAGATTCAGGATCTGCCCCGCGTCATTAAAGAAGCGTTCCTGATTGCTACGACCGGGCGTCCGGGTCCGGTGCTTATTGATATTGCGACGGACGTGTTCCGTGCGGAAATTGATTTTGAGTATCCGGCAGAAGTTCATCTGCGGGGTTACAAAGCAGATTTTACCGGGAATGAAGCGGACATCGACAAGGCAGTTGCCGCGTTTAAAGAAGCAAAGAAGCCAGTACTGATGACCGGCGGCGGCGTCATTTCTTCCAATACGGCGGAGCTTGTCCGTCAGATTGTGGCAGCTACCGGCGTGCCGGTTGTAACGACACTCATGGGCAAAGGCGCGGTATCGGATTTTTATGACGCGCACCTTGGCATGGTAGGCATGCACGGTTCGTTTGCTTCCAATATGTGCATAACCCAGTGCGATCTGATCCTGGCTGTGGGCGCACGGTTCAGCGACCGTGTCACCGGTGACGTGGCCAAATTTGCCAAAAACGTTACGGTTATCCAGTTCGAGGTGGACAGTGTCGAAATCGACAAGATTGTTCATGCGGACATTCCGGTAATCGGCGATCTGCGCTGGTCCATGCCGCTGTTTGTGAAAAAAATAAAGAAAAGCAGCGCGAGCCTGAAAAAACAGTTTGCTCCCTGGCGTGAAGCCATGATGAAAATCAAAGCGGAGCATCCGTTCGTTTCCCGCAAGCTCAAGGGTAAGATTACGCCGGAACTGTTATATAAGACGATCATGAAGCATGCGGACGAAGATGCCGTGGTGGTGACCGATGTAGGACAGCATCAGATGTGGACGGCCCAGTTCTATAATGTGGACCAGCCCCGTCATTTCCTGTCCAGCGGCGGTCTGGGGACCATGGGCTTCGGTCTGCCCGCTTCCATGGGCGCAAAGCTGGGCTGTCCGGATAAACAGGTGATTCTGTTTACCGGCGACGGCAGCATCATGATGTGCTGCCAGGAATTTGCCACGCTGCACCGGTACGGAATTCCGGTGAAGGTCTTCGTGCTGCACAACAACGTGCTGGGCATGGTGAACCAGTGGCAGCGTCTGTTCTTCGGCGGTCGGGAAAGTCAGTCCATCGTAAAAGATCTGGTAGATTTTCCGGCTATGGGCCAGGCCATGGGCGTGGAAGGCATGAAGGTCAGCGATCCCAAAAAACTGGACAGTGTTGTGAAAGCGGCGCTGGAGAGCAAGGAGTCCGTGCTGGTTGACGTGGCGATTCCCAACGATGAGAATGTGTTCCCCATGGTGCCCGGAGGAAAACACCTGGACCAGATGATTCTGCAGGACACGATAGACTGAGCAACTGTTCTGTAATCTGGCAATGAAACGGACATCCTGTGTATATCCTGTTAACCTGATAACCGGCATTGCCTGAAAAAGCAAAGTATAGTAAAATAAAGTACCGGCGATCCGCTGACGAAATCCATGGACTGCCGGTACTTTCGTATTTGAAGTTGATAATACAGCGGGAGTTGCTGAATTTGCTGACAGAAGGATTGTCGGGTCGGCAGGCTCTGCTGTTTGAAAATGAGGGGTTAGTCATATGAAAAATACTGATTTGCGGAATCTTGTCGTATGCAGGGATTTACTGGAAGATCCTGTAATACAAAAGATCATTGAGCTGGTTGAATTCCGGGAAAAATATCCATCATCGCCAGCGAAAAACAGAATGGAGTCCTTTCTTCAGAGTGAAGTGGCAGCTCTGCTGATACAGCAGGCAGAAAAGCTGGGTATTTCGGGTAATTTGTTACCCGCATATATAGTGCATTTGCTGGCAGAAGGCGGCAATGTTGCTGCCAGGACCATAGAGGCTGTCGGCAGTTACGGTAAGGGGCTGTTGGATTCCCTGGGCGATGACATGATTTTACTGCTTCCGTATTTGAAGGTAAAGACCACAGTAGTTATCGGAAGGGATAATCCTTTTTTGAATAATTATCATCCTGCCAAAAAAGAGCAGAATCTGTTTGAAACTAACTTGCTGCAAAGACTGGTGGAAATGAAAACAATTACCAGTGCAGCCAGGCATCTGCTGCGGCATTACGAAAAATGGGGCAGCGGCATGATGGCCCGGTACACCGCTTTTCGCATCGGGGCAGGCGGAACCCTGATCGGCATTGCAGATTTTCCTGTCTTTAACTGGGATGACCTGTTAGGCTATGAAGATCAGAAATACAAACTGCTGACAAACACACAGAATTTTATGGAAGGCAGGCCTGCCAACAATGTGCTGCTTACCGGCGCACGGGGAACCGGAAAGTCTACGGGAGTGAAGGCTTTGGCTGCCATGTTTGCCGCTGACGGACTCCGGCTTATCCAAATTGGCCGGGATCAGTTGGAACTGGTGGCGCCGGTGCTGGAAAAGCTGAATGAGATTCGCAGTAAAAAGTTCATTCTGTTCTTTGATGACCTTTCCTTTGACGAAGGGGAGTCCGGTTATAAATACTTGAAATCTGCCATTGACGGAAGCGTTACGGCCCAGCCTGACAATGTGCTGATCTATGCAACCTCAAACCGCCGGCATCTGCTGAAAGAAACATGGAGCGACCGGAACGATGCGCTGGAAGCGGAAGTGTACCGGCAGGACAGCGCCAACGAAAGCATTTCGCTATCTGACCGCTTCGGTTTGATTCTGCATTATTCCACCCCCAGCCAGGAAGAGTACCTGCAGATCATTGACCACGAACTGCGTAAAGCGGGCGTGCATTTATCAAAAGAAGAGCTGCGGCTGGAGGGCGTCCGCTGGGAAATGGAACATTCCGGACGGAACGGGAGAATTGCCAATCAGTTTGTAAAATGGTATTTGGGAAACAACTGATGAATCGTAACGCAAATGTTTAAAGCAGTTTAGTCAGTGAGTTCCGGAGAGTTATAGAATAGCGTTTTATAAAACCGTTTTTAAAAACAGAATTTGTTTTTGTGTTTCACGTGAAACTTTTGGTTTGTGATCCAAACAAAATGAATTTTTGCAAACGCAATGGAGTAAACGAAATCTTTTGGAGAAAAATGTATGAAAACGATTGCCTGTTTCGGAGATTCATTAATTGAAGGCTTTCCCTTTTCACCGGAGAACAGCTGGATTGCGCAGGTAAAAAAGAATACGGGAATCCGTATGCTGAACCACGGTATCTGCGGCGAATGCTGCGACGATATTAAGGACCGCCTGATCTGGCGCCCGTTGCCAAAAGAGGTAACCCATGTTCTTTTTGAAGGCGGCATGAACGATATCATTCAGGGCTGTCCGCTGACCTTTTCCATTGAGCAGATCAAACTGGCGAAACAGTTTTGTGACGAGCAAAACGCAGCGTTTTGTCTGGTGCTGCCCTGGTTGTGCGGCGCAGAGGAATTGAATCATTTGATTGAACGCCTGCGTGACGCAATGAAAAAAGAATTTGAAAACAAATGTTATCTGCTTGACTTTGAACCCATGTTTTTAACGAAAAAACACCGTATGGAGTGGTTTATCTGGGACGGCGTACATCCCAAAGCGGAAACCTATGAAGCATTGGGGAATTTTGCATCGCCGTTTTTGGAAACGTGGATAAAGTAAAAGTGAAACGAAAGAAAAGGTAAATCAAAGATAAATAAGCCAAAAGCATTCTCACGTTGTACAGCGAAAATTGTTTATGATAATAAAAAACCACTTGACGAATGACCTAAAAATGTGGATAATAATATAGTACTATCATAGTTGCCACTTTAGCTCAGCTGGCAGAGCATCTCATTCGTAATGAGAGGGTCGTAGGTTCAAATCCTATAAGTGGCTCCAAAGAAAACAAGCGGTTCCCGAGAAATTGGGAGCCGCTTTTATCATGCCTTTTTTCTTTTGAAAATGACCTGTCAATGACCTATCTGAAAGCGTTATCTTGCTTTTTTATTATTAATAGTACTTATCTATTCCTTTTTTGTCTTCATCCAGCAGCTGTTTGTAAATTTTGCGGTAATACTCCGACTGGGGACGGGTAAACTCATGATGAGGCCCCATACGCATGTCCCATTTTACCCAGGACCAGGGCTTGCCGTAGGAAAGGGAAATGGATACGGATGCGGCGTCCAGGGCGATTAAATCGGTTTCACGGAAAAGTTCCCAGGTATCGATTTTGTATTCCCGGCCAAGGGCTTCCATATCATCCATCATCTGCGCGGGTATGATACGGTTCTGTGTTTTTTCCGGTGAGTTGTGCCAGGCTTTGAACCGACTCTCGAACAGAGCTTCTGTTTTACTCTTGCGGCTCAGGTCAATAAAATGATGTCCGCCGCTGGAACTGCCGGCGCTGCTGTAGTGGCACTGCAAAAGCTGCCCCAACATTACCGTTCCGTCATAGAGCTTTTGTCCGTTGTCTTCGGCCAGCTGTTCCATAAACGCTGCCAGCTTTTCATCGGGAACCTCTTTACGGAAGGGACTGTCTTTGCCGGCTCGGTTCAGTGTGATATGTTTCCCGTTCTTGTATTCCACATAAAGCAGACGGAGCTGTTTCACTTCAGTGGGGTCCGTTGTGGCGGAAGCGATATGGATTCCGCCCTTCTGCAACAGCTGGTCAAGATCGGCCAGTGCTTTTTCATTGACAGTAAAGCTGCAGCCCCGGGGAAAGATGCGTTCATTTTTCTTCGGCGCCTCTGCGCCCGGTTTCATTCCTGTAAAACCGGAAGAGGAGGGTGGAGGATTAAATCTTGATTTTATGGTACGCATGGTGCAGAGGATTTTATCCCCGTCCCGTTCCATGATAAACTCATAGCAATAGTTATTATGCAAAAATGAGATCTCGCTTTTCTGTATCTCGCTGGGAGTAAAGGATATATCCGGTTTCTGTTCCGGTTTTTGCGCCGGTTTGTCTTCTGCCCCGGTACATCCCTGCAGGCCAAACAGACTGCAGAACAGCAAAAAGAGTCCGAATTTCCAGAATCGCATGATGACACCTCCCGTTTTGCGTTTTCTTATTAACATATTTCCAACTAAAACTACAAATTCTGCTCATCATTTGATGATAGCGGCGTTACGTTCGCCTTACACGTTTATTGTATCAAAAAGAAAAAGTAAAGGAAAGATTTGTTTCAATTATCTTTGTTGCGGTTATGCGATTTGCCTTTTTGCCGTGATAGTATGTTATAATAATATATAACATAATGGTAACAAGGTGCATAGTATGAAAAACGCTGGAATAGGCGCTTTCAGGGCAGTCGCAAAAAGCACCGGGCAGCGTACAGACGAATGATGGCAGTGTTTCTTAAATTTAAATCTGTTGCAGGAGGGGAAGTACGAGCATGAAAATTAAGACAGTCGCCATTCTTGGCGCGGGAGCGATTGGCTCCTATTTTATCTATGGTTTTTCCGCCGCGCCGGATATCGATTTTTGCCTGATTGCCAAAGGGGAGCGGAAAGAACGGCTGGAAAAGGAAGGGCTCTGCATCAATGACAAAATTTATAAACCGAAAGTAAAAACACCGGAGGAGGCAAAGGGCGTAGACCTGTTGCTGGTGTCCACAAAGTATAACGGATTGCACGCTGCTTTGGAAGACATTCGTACGGTGGTGGCGCCCCATACCATAGTGCTCAGCCTGCTGAACGGCATTGACAGTGAAGAGATCATCGGGACGGTAATTGATCCGGCACGGATAGCCTACAGCCTGATGCGCATTAACTCGGAACGGAAAAGTAACAGTGTAACGTTTAATGCAGAGAAAACGCCGGGGCTGTTTGTGGGAGAAAAGGATTCCCGGGAAGAGTCGGAACGGCTGCTGGCCATCCGTGAGCTGCTTGCCAAAACGCCGCTTCGTTACCATTTCTGTGAAGATATCATTTCGGAACAGTGGCTGAAATTTACCTTAAATATTGCCTATAATTTGCCCCAGGCGGTGCTGGGCACGGGATACGCTTCTTATTTTGACAGCGAGCACGTGGGCTTTATCCGGGACCGGCTGGAAGCTGAGGCCCGCAAGGTGGCGGCAGCCTACGGCATTTCCTACGGCCCGCTGGAAAATACCCGTCCCCGCTGGCTGGAAAGGGCGCGCTTCTCCACATTGCAGGATCTGGAAGCCAAACGTCATACGGAAATCGACATGTTCTGCAAAGTACTGATGGAAAAAGCGGCCGCAAAAGGGCTGGAGGTTCCCTTTGCGGAATACACATATCATGCGATTAAGGCACTGGAAGAAAAGAACGACGGGAAGTTTGATTATCAATAAACTGAACTGTCAGCCGGATTAAGATACTAAAGAGTGGGAAAGGAATCGTTTTCCTGCAAACAAAAATCCGCCAAAGAGTTTGTAAAGACGCTTTGGCGGATTAACTATTTCCCGGGAAATAGCACGTTTTTCAATATTTTATTTATCTTCTTCCACTTCTTTCTTCCATCTTGCGGCTTTCATTTCGCCGGCTGCGTAATCGTCTACCATGGCATTTACGGCCCGGAAGTTGGCCTTTACGCCGGTTTTGGTATTTTTGTATTTTACGGCATTTTCTTTTTTGATGCCGATGTTCTGCGCAGCTGCGGCTGCGTCGATGTTGGCGCCTAAGAAGACAAATTCAAAATTCTTTTTCTGCAGTTCGGAAATCAGCGCTTTTACTTTAGCGTAGGTCCATTCTTTGGAGGCGTTTTCCTTGCCGTCCGTGGTGATGACCACCAGCACTTTGTTGCCTTTGGCATCGATGTCCGGCAGGGTCTTCAGCTGGGACAGTGTGTTGCCTACAGCGTCCAGCAGGGCTGTGGTGCCCTGGGGGGTATATTCTTTTTCTGTGATGTTTTTCACCTTGTTCAGGTCGGTGCGTTCATAAATGGTGGAAACCGCGTTGTTAAACATGACTGCGGTAACCTTCACCGGCAGATTGCTTTCCCGCTGTTTGTCCAGCATGGAGTTGAAGCCGCCGATGGTGTCTTTTTCCAGGCCGTACATGGAACCGGATTTGTCCAAAATCAGCACCAGGTCCATGGAAGTGGCCTTTTCAGCCTTTTTCTTCTGTTCGGCAGATACTTCGGTTTCCGTGGTTTCGGCGGCATAAATCCTGGTACCTTCAGGAATGCCTCCCTTGACCGGGGGCGTTTTCGAAGAAGAAGCAGCAAAAGCTGTCATGAAACAGGCGATGGACAGAAGAACAGCACACATGATGGCTATTTTTTTCATAATTAATTCCTCCTGTGAAGTAACTGGCTGATTTATAAAACTTCAGATAAAATGGAAGCAGATTACGCTGTCATCAGGGCATGCCTTTCATGACGCAGCTGCTTTTCCTATTTCCCAATTACAACTATTATAAACCCATAATTTGTCAAATTTATGTTTTTGAATCCGGCTTGTGAAATGTTTTGAAAACTTTCTATAATTTCCGAAAAGGGTTGCGCTATTATTTTTTCTCCGGTTCTTTCTGTTTGGGTTTCAGTTTGTTCAGGCCTTCGTTGCCGATGATGATCAGGTCGTCTTCTTGCATAGCGTATATCTGGTTGGGGCTGTTTGTTTTATGTATTTTTTGTCCGACACACCAGCGCCCCAGTACGGGATGCCACCCGTATTCATTGTAGGCGGCGTCGTGGAATTTGCGGTTGCGTGCTGCGATGGCGGTTACGTTATCGGCCGGGGCCAGGCTGTCCATAAAGACAAAGAATTTTACTTTGCGGTTGTTCGTTGTGACAAATTCAAACGCCTTTCCGTTTTGTTTAATCTGCATGTCGCGGGTTATGTCGAAACGGCTTTCCTGTTCTTTATAAGAACTGTCTTTCTGTTTTTCCCGCACAAGGGTGCGGGCAGGGTAGTGGATGGTAAAGGGTGCTTTGCCTTTGTAGTCCTGCCACTGTTTGTGTTCAAGTTTGTCGCTTCCGTAGATTGTCAGGGATTCAACGGCCAGGGAGTCGTGCCCATTCACCGGCCACCGGGGGTTCTCGCCCCAGGCAGCGCGGCTGGCCGCTTCCACGTCTTTTTGC
>JAFSPK010000001.1:0-10006 GCA_017443005.1 Acidaminococcaceae bacterium | reverse complement strand
TTCTCCCTCAACAAAAAATCGTCCGCACATCTTCATTTCCTTTCTGCTTTATCATGGCATTTAGGATTATACTACCTGTTCAGGTTACAGACAAGGGGAGATTCATTCTTCCGGGTAAAAGTCGAAAAGACGCGCGTCTTCTGCGGAGATAGATACAATATCCTCAAAGGAAAAACTTTTCCGGCCTACGGTGATGGTCTGGCCAATCTCCATATCCACCTTCCAGACGACACCGGTTTCCGTCAGGTATTGACCGCGAATCCCGCAGGAAAACGAATGCTCGTCTGTGCAGGGAACATAGTATTTCACCGTGACGGTTACCCGATTGACCTTTGCCATGCGGCTGTTATAGGTCAGATTGCGCAGGATCGTCAGGCGGCGGTTTAGTTCTTCCTTCTCGCTTTCGTCCAGAATGATTTTGTCCGTGTATACGGTATTTTTGCTGGAAACGCTTTCTCCGTAGCCGTCCAGGGCGTCAAAGGGGGCGAACACTTTGGCCCGCTTGCCCTGTTCCATCCGTGGGTGCCGGAAAGCAAACTCGTCCATTTCATGATGGGGACGGCCCGGAGTTATATTCTTTGCGCGCCACATATAAACTCTTTGAATGTATGAAAAAACGCCAGATTCCAGATGGGGGCAGACCTGATAATCCGCGCTTTATATCATCAAGATTCCCTATGGTGTACATCAAATCATTACCGGAAATGCCCTGATAAAAGCAAACAGTTCCTTGGGGAGAATGCTTGCAAATGGAAAAAATTTGAACGAAGCAATTAATTGTCCCGAATATCATTCTGATACTTTGTCTAACCACAGCAATTCGGTAAATTTGGTGTCCAGAGCAGCTGACTCCACTTATTCCCCCATCTCCGTCGAACAGCCTTCCATCCTTTGAGTTTCAACATTTCTTCAAGAGAAAATCCTTCGAAAAAGTGTTGTTTTTTTGCTCGTTTCGTGATACAGTTTAGGTATGTCCCGGGCTGTTAGGGGCACGAAATGGGCAAGTACTCAGTGCCGGAATCGATTCGTCAGATGAAACCAAAGGGTACCATGGTCAAGTGTATTTCCGGTCATTATTACGTCTAAGCTTATTCCACTGAGACCGGCGCAGATGGCAAACGCCATACTGAAATGAGAAAGACTATCAGAATTCAATGCAAGACCACCATAAAGGACGGCTAAGCAGATGTTGATAAATCAGCGGGAATGCCTCGATATTCTTGTCGGCATAAAAGCGGAAATCAAGAATGCCCAGTATCGTGCAACAGTCACTGCCGACCAGGAACCTCTGATGCCGTATTATCATATTGGAAAGATCATCAACGGCCATAAAGACTGGGGGAAACGAATTGATAGAAAACCTTTCACGTGATTTACAGGCCGATTACCCAGACAACGAAGCTTTTTCGGTTCGTAATCTGCAATATGTGTCGAAGTTATCTGACATGTTCCCTTCTGAAACAATCGGGCAAGAGGCTGTTGCACAAATGCCTTGGAAAACGTTGAATAAAGCAAATGAAATCCTTTTGCGGGCTGAACATCTGAAAAAATGCTACGGTTTCGGCCAGAGCCTGACTAGGGCCCTGGACGGCGTCAGCCTGGAAATTCGTACAGGCGAGCTGGCGGTGATCCTGGGGAGCAGCGGAAGCGGCAAATCCACCCTGCTGAATCTGATCGGCGGTATGGATGTTCCCGACGGCGGCACGATTATTTTTGACGGTCAGAATGTGACAGCCATGAAGGAACCCGCCAGAACCGCGTACCGGAAAAACTATATTGGTTTTGTTTTTCAGTCATTCAACCTGATCGCGGAACTGACGGTCCGGGAAAATGTCGCGCTCACCGCAGAAACCAAAACGAATCCGGAGATCGTGGATCAGACACTGGAACTGCTGGGCCTCTCCGACAAAAAAGAGAAGTATCCGCCCCAGCTTTCCGGCGGAGAGCAGCAGCGGGTATCCATTGCCCGCGCACTGGCAAAGCAGTCCCGGATCCTGCTGTGCGATGAACCGACGGGAGCGCTGGATTATAAAACCGGAAAACAGATCCTGATGCAGCTGGAAACGCTTTGCCGGGTTCACGGAAAAACTGTCGTAATTGTTACACATACGCAGGAAATCGGGAAAATAGCAGATCGGGTGATCCGGATGAAGGACGGCCGGATCATCGAAATCCGAGAGAACGCAGTCCCCGATTCCGCTGCAGAAATTGAATGGTAAGGTCGAATGAAAGGCTCTATGTTCCGGGCGATCATAAAAAAATACTGGAAACTCCTGCTTTCCATTCTCCTTGTATCCGCCGTGGGATGCGTTAGCATGACAGGGCTTACCAGCGGTTACCTTTCTCTGGAACGGTCGCTGATGCAATATATCCGGGACTATGGCTATCCGGATGGAGTGATCCAGACCGCGGTCACCACACGGGATAAGGCGGATCTCCTGCGCTCATTGCCGGGCATTTCCGAGGTAAATACACGTCTGCTGGGAGATACGGTGATAATGAGTCCCTCGGGGCGGTACCTGTCCGTCCGGGCTATTTCCTTTTCCGACGAGGATTTCCAGCGGTTTTATTACTGGCAAAAGACAGATCCGAAAGAGAACGATGCCATTCTTCTGGAATATAATTTTGCCGATGACAACGGGATTTCTGCAGGAGATACCGTTTCGGTCCGCGTCGGTGACGAATACCGCAGCTATCTGGTTGCGGGAATCGTCTCCATGCCGGAAACGCTGGCAGTACAGCCGACACAGACGACCTGGGGCACAAATTCCGACTTCGGTTATATCTATGTTCCCATCCGCCTTCTGGAAAAGGAAGAAAATCTCGAGTATATGAAATCCAAAGAGGAGCTCGAAGACAAAGCCGAAGAACTGGAGGAAAAGCAGCAGGAGCTGGACAGCAATCGAAAGCGTTTACTGGAGCAGCAGGCCGAACTGGAGCAGGCTGAAGCGGCCCTGCGGGAAAAACAGACCGAGCTGGATGGGGGGATCGCGGAGACAGAGGCGCAGCTGGCACAGCTGGACGATGCCGCTGAACAGATTGCCGCGAAAGAAAAGGAGCTGGACATTTCCACTGAACAGATTGCCGCGGGAGAAAACGAGCTGGACGTCGCCTACACCCTGCTGAAGACAAAACAGGCGGTACTGAAGGCCTCATACACCCTGCTGAAGATAAAGCAGACACAGCTGGATGCGGGGATCGCGGAGGCAGAGGCGCAGAAGGCACAGCTGGACGCTGCCGCTGAACAGATTGCCGCGGGAGAAAAGGAGCTGGACGACGCCTGCGCCCTGCTGAAGACAAAGCAGGCGGAACTGGAGGCCGCATACGATGAACTGGAAGAATGGGAAGGATATCAGGTGCTATGCAACCAGTTCCTGCTCCGGTTCACCCCGGGTGCCGACCAGGAAGAGACGCTGGCGAAAGCGGTCCGGATCCTGGAGGATGAAGTTCCGGAGATCCAGTATTCATTTCTTTATGAAAATTCCGCTGTAAAGAATCGGATCGATGCGACTTTGCTGCCGGTCAAAACACTGACTGTTCTGATGCCGACGGTCTTTTTCGTGATCGTCCTGATCGTCGGCTATTTATTCATGTCCCTGATCATCCGCCAGAGCAGACGTGAGATCGGCATTCTGCGGGCCCTGGGCTTCTCCGCCAGAGACGTCCGGCTTCTGTTCTGCAAAGTAAACCTCCCGGTTTCCCTGGGGGCGATTATTCTCGGCACGCTGATCAGCATTGTGATTGCCCGTTATATCGGGTCGTCGTTTGAATCCTTTTTCCCGCTTCCCTTCTATGAATTTGTGTTCGATATCGGAAACGCGGTTCTTTCTGCCCTGATGACGGTGGCTGTGGGCCAGGCCGCGACTCTGTTCGGAACCTCCGTGATCAGCCGAATCCAGCCTTCGGAAGCAATGTCCCGGCAGATACCGTCCTCCGGGAAGCTCTCAAGGTTCGGCCGATGGCTGACCCGAAAAGCTGGTCCCTTCACCAGATACAGCATTATCTCCCTGCTGCGCAATAAAAAACGATTCGTCTTTTCGGTCATCTGTCTTTCCGCATCTGTGATGATAATCTTTGCTTCCTTCTCGTTCATCACATCGAAAAACGCGATTCTGACGGAGCTGTTTGACAAACAGATCCATTATGACTGTCAGGTGTTTCTGAAGGATGTGCCGGATAAAGCGTTTATGGAAGAACTTGAGGCTCTGGACTATGTGGCCGAAACCCTGCAGATGGGTTATTATACTTCGGATATTTCATATCAGGGACATACGGAAACCGCTTCGGTATATGCGCTTCCGGAAGATACCGATATGATACAGATATTCGGGATAAAGAACGAGCCTCTTTCGATCCCATCGGAAGGCATTCTTCTGGAAAAACACCTGGCAGCGGAACTGGGGGCTGTTCCCGGCGATCTTGTCCTGGTAGACGGAGTTGAGATGGAAGTGGCCGGCATATCAAATCAGAACGTAAACCGCAGCCAGTATATTTCCGCCCGTCAGGCAGAAAAGCTGGAGGAACCGACGCTTCGGGCGATCCTGATCCGGACGGAGGAAACGGATGAAACCGCAATCGGGGCGGGAGAACGTGCCGTGCAGGCCTTGTTGGCTGACCGGGATGATTACCTGTACTGTATCTTCACTAGACTGTTCCGGGGCGGCATGGAGAAGCTCTTTGCCATTTATGATTTGGCGTCATGGATCATCATTGGTTTCGCCGTGCTGATCGGCCTGATCATTGTCGTCAACACAACGCAGACCAATCTGCTGGAACAGTGCAAAGAGCTGTGTGTGCTGCGTACATTGGGTTTTTCTCACAGGATCGTTTCAAGGAAACTGTTCCTGCAGTCATTGCTCTACTTTGTATGCTCCTGCATCATCGGCACACCCTTCGGCGTGGCATTCGCCAGAACGGCGCTGCGTCAGCTCGCGACGAAAGAACAGGAATATCCCTTCGCCAGCGGAATCGCTGAATGCCTGCTGACGGCGGGCCTGGTCTTCGGCTACATTCTGCTCAGCCATCTGATTTCTTCGCGATCCATGAAAAAATGGAATATTGTGGAGATCGTAAAAGAAAAAGAATAAGATGGACGGGGCCTCCCTTCAGCTGTTATCCGAGTTCCCGTTTCACCGATACAGAAAGGAACAGAAAGCGCTGTAAAGGGGAATTGCAACTGAGGTTATAAGACGATGAATTGACACATTTGCCTGCGTGTGGTATAATGCCCCCGTTTCCTGAGAAATTCCAATTCACAGTATAAACAAAAGGATGGCGGCCCTGCTTGCTGTCATTCTGTACGAACTTTATTCAGACTATATCCTGCCGGTCGGATTCCCCGATGGCCTTATCAAAAAACAGACAAGCCAATCTTTAGGTTTCATAGGAGTGAATGAGTCGATGCGTGCTTATATTAAAATTTTAAGACCGGATGAAGCGCTTATGATGGCCATGCCGGTTCTTATCATCGCAATCGTTGGGCATGAATTTTCGGTTTCTGTCTTTCTGGGCACTTTGCTTGTTTATTTAATGGCCGGCGCCGGTAATGTAATTAACGATGTGTTTGATTACAAAATTGATGCAGTGAATAAACCGGATCGCCCGATTCCTTCCGGAAAAATAACGCTGAAGAACGCCAAGATTTATGCGGGAATCCTGTATACCATTTCAATTATTCTCAGCCTGGTCATCAGTTATCTGATCAATAACTTTTTATTCTTTGTTATCATCATCTGTTCAGCGGTTATCATATATGCCTATTCCCGGTATTTCAAGGCTTTGCCTTTAGTCGGCAATATCGTGGTAGGAGGCATGATTGGGTTTTGTTTTGTAGTCGGCGGCTTTATTCTTCTTTGCAGCACAAAAAACTGGGATATATTCAGGGTATCTGTTTACATAGGTCTTCTTGCCGCGGTTGCCAATGTCGCAAGAGAAATCATTAAGGATATGGAAGATGTTGAGGGAGATAAATTGGGCGGCGCAAGAACCTTTCCCGTTTTGTGCGGAAAAAAAGCTTCTTCAATTATATCGATTCTTTTGCTTGCGGCAACGGTTGCAGTGCACATCTATCTATACACTTTTGGTATCTTCAATATCGCATATATCATTATATTGGTTTTCGCGGTCATCTTGTACGCCTACTCTGTTTATGCTTTGTTTGCTTCAAAACTGGAACCTGTTGAAGCAACTTGTACAAAAGTGATAAAATATTTAAAAATAGCGATGGCATTCAGTCTGCTCGCTATTACAGCAGGATCATTCGATTTTTTAAGATAAAGGTAACTGTTCTTAGACCCGAAGGGCTCTAAGCAATTACAGGTTTCGATTGATTGCTACCAGAGGGAGTTGAAGGATATGCGTGTCCCTGAATACATAAATAATCTGATTTTCATTTTTTCGATTATTGTCAATCTAAAACAGATCTTCTATCTTATTGTTGCTTTGTTAAAGAAAGACAAATATTCAAGCAAGGAGGCTCCTTTTCATCATTATGCAGTCATGATATGCGCGAGAAATGAAGCGGCCGTCATTGCAGATTTGATTGACAGTATAAAAACTCAAACCTATCCGCAGGATCTCATAGATATTTTTGTCATGGCGGACAATTGCTCTGACAACACCGCTGACATTGCTTCTTCCCACGGTGCTCATGTATATTCTCGTTTTCATACGGAAAAAGTCGGAAAAGGTTATGCGCTTGAAGCGCTTATGAATCATATACGGGAGGATTATCCGGAGGGATTTGACGGATACTTTGTATTTGATGCGGACAATATTCTTGAGCATGACTATATCGAACAGATGAACAGGAAGTTTTCGGACGGGCACGACATAGTAACCGGTTTCAGAAACAGTAAAAACTTTGCGGACAACTGGATCAGTGCCGGGAATTCACTGTGGTTTTTGTGGGACAGTAAATACCTGAATTATCCCAGATATCTGCTGGGGATCAGCTGTACCGTATCCGGCACCGGATTTTTGTTCAGCAGAAGAATTGCCGAAAAGCTGGGCGGATGGCCGTATCATATGCTGACAGAAGACTGGCAGTTTTCTTTTGACCAGGTGACAAAAGGGGAAAAAATAGCATTTTGCCGGCAGGCTGTATTATACGATGAACAGCCGACTTCCTTTATCGTGTCATGCCGGCAGAGAATCCGATGGTGCCGTGGGCTGCTTGAGGTGAATGTACGGTACATGAAAAAGGTATTAAAGGGTATATATCACGGAAGTTTTTCCTGCTTTGATATTATCCTTTACGCGCCTACTTACGTCCTTTCGGTAGCGTCTTTGGCCCTGAACCTGGTCATGATCCTTCACGGCGCCATTACAGGTGACGGTATTTTGACTGCGGTTCAATCTTTTGTTTTGCTGTTTATCAGAATGTACGTTGCGTTCTGGCTGGTCGGTTTATTCTTTATTGTCACTGAGTGGAAAACCATTCGGGCCGGCGCTCTGAGCAAGATGATTCACTTATGGACTTTTCCTTTCTTTACTTTGAGTTATGTACCGCTGACTGCTGTTGCTTTGTTTTATAGTCCGAAATGGAAACCGATCCGGCATACGGTTACGGCGCAGCAATTGTACAATGCAAAAAAGAAATGATATGGGCAACTGTTCGGAACTTGGAGGGTTCTCAACAGCTGCGATATGCACTTAAGAATAAAACGGCGGGGTGTAAAGGATGCAAAACCTCATTGGATTATTGTTTTCGCTTTTGCTGGTTTTCATCTGTTTTGTTATTGCGTACCCGGTGTCAAAAAAGAATCCGGAGATTGCCAGAAAAATCGTACATATCGGGGCAGCGCATTGGTATTTCATATATGCGGCATTTTTTACCTCGCCGACCCCGGCGCTCATCGGATTGCCCGTTGTTGCTGTTTTTGACGGAATAATGAACATCACAGGCAGGTTTGGCAAAGCATTGGGACAAAGCAATCAAAAGAGAAACTGGGGACTTGTATGGTATCCGGTTTCCATTTTTCTTATGATATTATTGGGCAATTTGGGAATGGGCGGAATGACGGCGCTTGGCGTTGGGCTTCTCGGAATGGGATGGGGAGACGGACTTGCAGCAATTATCGGGATGAAATTTGGAAAGCATAGATTTGATACGAAAAAATCGCTGGAAGGTTCAGCAGCTTTTTTTGCTGCTGTAACCGTAATTGCTTTTCTTTTTACGCACAATATCATTCTATCGGTTGTGTGTGGGCTGACAGGCGCAGTCTTTGAATTCACGACACCGTTTGGCCTTGACAATATAACGGTTCCGCTGGTGCTTTATGTGACAGTTGCGCTTTGGCCGAAAAGCGCAATGCTTTTAGGGTTTGCGCTGATGGCATGTCTTGCATACAAATGGAAGCATCTGACCGCAAGCGGCGTCTCGGGCGCATTTGTGCTCGGAGTTTTATGTACATGGATATTTGGTATCGCGGGACTCGTGCCGCTTCTTCTTTTCTTTGTAAGTTCAAATGTGATTGGGAAAATCAGGACGCATATTCAGAAAGAGGAAAGGAATTTTATCGAGAAGAAGAATGGCAGAAGAGATCTCGTTCAGGTACTTGCAAATGGACTTATGGCGGCCCTGGCAGCAGTGGTTTTTGCGATTTCGGATTCGTGTTTCAAGATGAATGCTTTGATTGCTGCAGATGATGCAAAAGAGCAGCTTCTGATAAAGCTCATGTTTGCAGCAATCGTGATGTTTGGAGCGGCAACGGCAGAAGCTGCGAGTGATACCTGGGCCGGTGAGATCGGAAGATTATCGAAGAAACCGCCGGTTTCACTTAAAACAGGAAAGGTCGTTTCAAGGGGCGTGAGCGGCGGAGTGACTTTGCAGGGATACGGAGGAGGACTATTGGGGGCGGCTTTTATTGCAGTATTCTGGTATGTGCTTTTTTCAGGAATATCAGGACCGATGGATCGATTTATGAATAAGCTGCCGTTAGGACTGGCTGTTATCACATTATCCGGTTTTGCAGGCTGCATATTGGATTCGTTTCTTGGTGCTTTTTTCCAGGCGCTTTATATCGACGCCGATTCGGAAAAATACACC
Organism: Acidaminococcaceae bacterium; assembly: GCA_017443005.1. GTDB lineage: Bacteria > Bacillota > Negativicutes > Acidaminococcales > Acidaminococcaceae > Succiniclasticum. The sequence goes on along the minus strand of JAFSPK010000001.1, from coordinate 957 downwards.
GAGAAGAAAAAATCACCGTCTGGAAAGGACAATGCATTAATCAGTGGCATTCAGTGGATGGACAATGACATGGTGAATTTGGCAAGTAATTTCTTTTCTGCTGTGATGGCATTTATAGTTGCAATGATCATATGACAGGAACTGCTCAGGATCCGGAGGGTTCCATCGGTTATGAGAATTGGCCCGGGAGGGCAGATTTATCTGCCCCTCGAAAAGGCAGCTTTTTTTTGCTCTCCGAGCTGAAGTGACGGTCAAGATTTCGGAGTTCCGAAGTCGGAAAAACGATCATGCCGTCCGAATGTGCATCGTCGCCTGATTGGGGCGTTCCGCGTTTTCGTCCCATGCATAGGCTATGTCGGACACAGCGCTTTGCAGCACTTTCAGGGAAAGTTCGTTGCCCTGTTTGGTCACGTCGAAGGAAGGGCCTCCGTAGCGCACGGTCAGAACGGCGCTTTCTTCGGATTCCGAATATTCGATCACGGCTTGAATGTCCGGCGACGCGAGGGTGGGGATCAGCATTTGCTGAACCAATTCCTCAAAGGCTAAGCGGACGCGGTGGGCCGTTTTGTAGGGGATTTGATTCTTATTGCAATACTGCTCGATTTCGCCCGCCATGCCTAAGAAGTCGTAATCCTTGTTTTCGATGTTCAGCTCCAGCACCTTGAGCTTGCGGATGAACCGGCGGGTGTTTTCCCTTTGGGGATGGTCGAAAATCTGTTCAGGGGTGCCGTCTTCGTAGATGCCGCCCTCGTCCATGTAGAAAACCCGGTTGGAAATGGCCCGTGCAAAATTCATTTCGTGAGTCACGATCATGAGGGTTTTGCCTGTTTTGGAAAGGTCGCGGATGACCGCCTGCACCTCGCCCACCATGGTGGGGTCCAGCGCGCTGGTGGGTTCGTCGAACAAAATGATATCCGGATCCATGGCTAAAGTGCGGGCGATGGCGATGCGCTGCTT